>NZ_JBBKBU010000036.1:0-24645 GCF_037892835.1 Peptoniphilus sp. HCN-40583 | reverse complement strand
TTAAAAAAGACGAAAAGAATGGTCACATGGCCATTCTTTTCGTGCGTTAAGAAGGAGACTGAATGTGCACAAAGAAATAAAATCTTTTACGGGGCTTCGGGCTCTGGCCCTGTGGGGCGTGATCCTCTACCACCTCTATCCCCACAAAATCGTCGGCGGCTACCTGGGCGTGGTTATGTTTTTCCTCCTTTCCGGCTACCTGCTCATGGGCCAACACTTATCGGAAAAAAACCATGCCCCCCTTAAGAAATTTGCCAAACAATACAAAAAGCTTACGCCGCCTTTGGTCTTTGTCGTGGCCGTGGTGGTCTTCATCGCCGCCATCGCTTTTCAGGGGGAATTTCGCGACGTGGCCGCTTCGGGGATCAGCGCCATTTTCGGCGTAAACAACTACCAGCAAATTCTCCGCGGCTTCTCTTACTTCGATCTCCACGGGAAATTTTTGCCCTTTACCCACTTCTGGGCCCTGTCGGCACAACTGCAGTTTTATCTTATCTGGGCAATTTTGAGAACCTTCTGCGGAAAAAATCGGGGCAAGCTCGCCCTTTCCCTCGTCGTTACCGGGGGGATCTCCCTTCTCCTCATGCCCCTGATGACGCCCTTTACAAAAGACATTACCCGCATTTACTACGGCACGGACACCCGCTACTTCGCCTTCGCCGTGGGCGCTTTGGCCGGGCTCATCGGCGAAAAGGGCAGCTTCAAAGGCAGTCAAAAGGCGAAAACACTGCCCGCCGCGGGGCTCTTGCTTCTCATGCTCCTCTCCTTCGCCTTCTTCAGAACCTCCGCCTTCCTCTACTACGGCGGCATGGCCCTCTTCAGCATCGTGGGCGCGGCCCTCTTGCTCTATACTGCAAAAGACGACAACATGACCGCCAAGGCCCTGGGCAATCCCCTGCTTCGCTACTTCGGCACCCGCAGCTATGAGCTCTACCTGTGGCAGTACCCGGTGATGCTCGTCTTTCAACAGGCCTTCTCCCACAGCGAACTGTCCTACTTCGTTGTGGTGCTCCTTCAATTGCCCGTCCTCTTCATTTTAGGCGAAGTGACCTACCGCCTCTTTAAGCGCCCGGTGAAAAAGCGGATCTGGACCGTCTCCGCCGCCGCCCTCGTCCTTATGACACTCATCGGCACCTTTGCCTTCAGCCCCGCCCGCATGGCGGCAAAAGAAAAGGCCGAGGCGAAAAAAATCGAGGCACAGGAAAAAGAAGCGGCCAAGGCCCAGGCCCCCGAGCCCATCGACGACGAAAACCTCTCCGACGAAATCAAGGAAATCAACCGCCGCTGGCCCCAAGTGGCCCTAGGGGAAAAAGAGGTGAACGCCCTGGCCGCGCGGGACGGCCTAATGATCGGCGACAGCCTTACGGAAATGGAAGCGGAATACATTAAACTGCTTCTGCCGAAATTCACCGTCGACGGCATGAAAAATCGCCAAATGAAGAAGGGCTTGGAGGTTCTTCAAAGTCACGATTTAAGCGCCCTTTCAGAGGACGCCCCCATCGTCATTCAGCTGGGCACCAATTACGACTTCAATACCAAGGTGCTTGACGACCTCATCGCCGCCACGGGAGAGCATCCCGTGTACTTGGTCAACACGGTCATGCCCGATCCCTGGGAAGAGCCGGTGAATGAGAAGCTCGCCAATGCTGCGAAGGCGTCGAAGCGGGTACACCTTATCGACTGGCACAAAATCGCCAAGGAAGAAGACGAACTCTTTATATCCGACCACACCCACCCGAAAAATCTGGGCCTCTACCTCTTCCCCCAAGTGGTGGCCAAGGGCATTATGCCCTCGGTGAAGCCGGTGAAGGCAAAGCCGAAGGAAGACAAGGCGCCGGATGAAAAGGCAGGGGAAGATAAAAAAGAAGAGGGCCGGGAAAAGCCCGCAGAGGAAGAATAGATTCTTCCTCATTCATACTTGCGTCTCATCCCGCGGGGGTGTATAGTGTTTTTCTACTATCGCAAAGAAAAGGGGAATAGATTATGTATATGCCGAATTACCATCTGTCCAAAGACGGATACGACGAATTGCCCGACGTGCTGGCGTCGAGGGGCTTTAAAAAAGTCGCCCTCATCGGCGGCGAGCGCGCCTTAAAGGCCGCCTCGGGAAAAATTAACGACGCCCTGAAAGGAACCGACGTGGAAATCACCGGCACCTTCGTCTACGGCGTGGAGTGCACCAACGCCAACATCGAGCGGCTGAAAAATGAGCCCGCCGTGAAAGAAGCCGACGTGCTCTTCGGCATCGGCGGGGGCAAGGCCCTGGACACGACGAAAGTCCTTTCCCTCCGCGCCGACAAGCCCGCCTTTTCCTTTCCCACCATCTGTTCCAACTGCGCGGCCATGACCGCCATCGCCGTGGTCTACGACGAGTCGGGCCGGGTGGAAGGCTACGAATTTCCCAAGTCTCCCTCGGATATTTTTATCGACCTGAAAATCATCGCCGAAGCCCCTGAGATTTACTTCTGGGCCGGCATCGGCGACGGCATCAGCAAACAGGCGGAAGTCCTTTCCGCATCGAAGGGCGACGACTTGAGCCACATGGCCCGCCTGGGCGTAGGCATTGCCAAAACCTGCGAAGAGCCCTTCCTGAAGTGGGGCAAAGAAGGCCTTGAGGATGTGAAGAACAACCGCGTCTCCCGCGCCGTGGAAGAAATCGCTCTGGACGTCTTGGTCTCCACAGGCTATGTGAGCAACCTCACCAATCAGCCGGATTTCTACTACAATTCCTACATCGCCCACATCTTCTTCGACGCCGCCTGCTTGATCCCGAGAGTAGGGGAGTACCTTCACGGCGAAGTGGTCTCCTTCGGCGTCATGGTCCTTCACGCCTACGACGACAACGAGGTGGAGCTGGAAAAAATCGCCCGCTTCAATCAGTCTTTGGGCCTGCCCATTACATTGGAAGACGTGGGCCTCACGGCAGACGATCTGGACGAAATGATGACCTTCGTTCCCGAAACCACGGAATACAAGCGCTCGAGCAAACCCATTTCCGTGGAAAAAATAAAAGCCGCCGCCTTAAAGGCCGATGCCTTTGGCCGCAGCTTGAAATAAGCGCAAAACAAAACCCTGTCCGCCGACAGGGTTTTTTTCATACTGGGCTTTTTCGCTGGACGATGACAATGAGTCGGACGAGCCGTTACCATTTATAAAAATTAGACTTCTCCAACTCAAAATCTCTCTTACGCAACACGGCCCAGTAGGAATCAAATGCCGTCAGGCATTTGCACTGCTAAAAGGCGTTTGTGGGTGGATGGGGATGGGGCCCCGGGGAAGGGGCAGAGGGCGAATCGCAACGCCCTAGCCCCTTCCCCGGGTTTAAAAGCCGTGAAAGAATGAATTTTCAAGCGAAGAAAGTTTTTTGAGTTTCTAACGTCAGCTACGCTTTGATAAATCTATAACCACAGAATTGACGCTTTTTCCCCATCTCAGGGCCCCAAAACCATGTAAAAACGAATTTTTATTCAAAATAGAAAATCGGATTTTAATCAGTTGGCTATGCAATTAAATAAGGGCCTTGGGAGGAATCTCCTGGAAATATTTAAAATTCGCCGTTTAAAGTGCGGTAGGAAATCCATCCGTCGCCGATATTGCACCAGGTCCTGACGGAATCCGAGCGGGTGTCGATGACGTAGACTTCGGCGCCGCGGGTCAAAGTGTAGGCCACGGGATAATTTTTCCCTGGGCCCGTGCGCACATTGGCTTCCGCGGCGGTGACGTATTGATAGGTATAGAGAATGCGGCTCGCTTCCGAGGCCTTCTTGGCACTTTTTTTCGCCGATTCCGCGGCCTTGGCGGCTTCCGATTCCGCAGTGGCGGCGCGAATTTTTTCTTCGCTTAAATTTTTCGCCCCCTGCTTTACCTTTTGCTTCAAATCGGCCAGGCGGTCGTTGTTCGGTGCCACGGTGATAAGTTCGTTGACCATGTCCATGGCGCCGTCGAAATCGTCTCCGTCCATCCGGGCCCAAACCTCATCGGCGGCGGAACTGACCACATCCTTCGCGCCCTCTTTTGCCTCATCGGACAGATCGTTGTCGTGCTCTTCGATGGCGGTGTAAATCCGCAGAGCTTCATTGAAGGAGCCCTTTTCGAGGGCATCTTCGGCATCATCCAAAAGCGCCTGATCCTTGGCCATGGTCTTGGCGTCCTTGGCCCGCTCCTTGTAGACGCTGCGACCTATCATGTCGTAGAGCTTTTCGTACTGCTCCCGGGCCTTGTCGTAATTTTCATCTTCAATGGCGGCGGCAGCGGATTTTTCCAAGCTGATCCGCCGGCTCGTGCGGTAGATAAACACCGAGAGCACAAGAAGCACGATGATGGCGGCCACGGAAGCGGCGATGATGACGCCCTTCTTTTTGTCCACGGGCTTTTTCTCCTCGACCTCGTCGTAGCCATAGGCCGGGTCCGCATCGTAAGCGTCCACCGGTTTGATGACGGCCGTGTCCTCTACGATTTCACTCTCCAACGGTTGACCGCAGGATTTACAAAATTTTGCATCGGTTGCATTGTCTGCGCCGCAATGTAAACATTTCATCATATATCACCTAAATAAGGAGCCGTAAAAAGGGTTATGCCGGACAAAAGTACGAAGAAAACCCAGAATCCGCCGATGATCAGTTGCGCGATAAAGCAGATGAAGCCCGCCCGATTCCAGGTGTCCTGTACTTGGGAAAATTCTTCCATGTCGCGGTAGCGGTTGTTTTCATAGGCCCAAGCGTTGCCCTTAAAGCCCGCAACAAAAGGCATAATAATGTTGACGATGGGAACGAGGCACAATAGCGTTATGTAGCATCGATTGCCGATTCCCCAAATCAATGTCATGGAAAAGGCGCCCCAATTAAATCGGCCGGGCACTTGGCGGCGATTATTTTCCGGGAAGCGGTCGTAGGTAGAAGATGCCCCTTCCGGTATAGAGGCGGGTCGGTAGGAAAGGGTTTCTTCCTCCGACGCGGGGCCGTCGTCTACAGGCGCGCCGCATCCGGTACAAAACTTATCTTCAGGGGACAATTCGTGTCCGCAGTGAGTACAAAACATAATTACCTCCTTTATAAACCATGATAAAATCTTTTGAAAACAATTTCAATACAATAAGAAAGGAAAAGAAAAAACGCCTCGCGAGGAGACGTTTTTCATAGCCTTTTGATGCACCGCCGATGGAAATTGGTGCAGAGAGGCGGCTCGTAATTTAGCGGGCAGATACCTTGGAGGCGTGATGGGGGAGAGAAAACTGAAAATCCGCCGCTTTCGGGTGGGCATTTTCCGCCGGAACCCCCACCACCGTCGTGTTGTCCGCCACGGGATCCAGCACCACGGCACCGGCGCCGACCTTGGCCCCTTCGCCGATGGTAATGGGGCCCAAAACCGTGGCCCTCGCGCCGATCATGGCGCCGTCTTTCACCGTGGGATGGCGCTTGGTTTTGCTCAGGCCGCGGCCGCCTAACGTGACCCCGTGGTACAATGTGACGTCGTTGCCGATTTCCGCCGTCTCGCCGATGACCACGCCCATGCCATGGTCGATAAACAACTGCTCGCCGATGATGGCCCCCGGGTGGATCTCGATCCCCGTTTTTCTGCGGGCCCGGTGGGAAAGAAAGCGGGCCAGGGTGGTGTGGCCCTTTTTATACAGCCGATGGGCGCGGCGATGGCTCAACAGCGCCGCCACCATGGGGTAGAGAAACATGGCTTCAAATAAATTTCTGCAGGCCGGGTCCTTTTCTAAAATCACTCGGCCGATTTTTATGCGCTCCTTAAATAACATAGCCTAAAAAAGCTCCGTGGACATGTACCGTTCGGCGGCATCGGGCAGCACGGTGACGATAGTTCCTTCGAAGCGCTCCGAAAGCTTCAGGGCGGCCGCCACATTGGCGCCGGAAGAAATGCCCACGCTCAGGCCCTCTTCTGCGCTTAATTTCTTCGCCATGGCAATGGCCTCATCGCCTTCGATGGTCATGACCTCGTCCACCACCTCGGGATCGTAATTGCCGGGAATGAAATTGGCGCCGATGCCTTGAATCTTGTGGGTGCCCGCTTTATTTTCCGTAATCAACGGGCTTTCCGCCGGCTCAATGCCCACGATGTACGCGTCGGGATTTTCCGCCTTTAAGGCGCGGCCCACGCCGGTGACCGTGCCGCCGGTGCCGATGCCCGCTACAAACACCGCCACATCGCCATCAAGGGCCGACAAAATCTCCGGCCCCGTGGTGAGCTCGTGAATGCGGGGGTTGGCCGGGTTGTTAAATTGATCCGGCAAGAAATACTCGCCGGTGGCCGCCATTTCCTTGGCCTTGTTCACGGCCCCTTGCATGCCCCCCTCTTCGATTAAAATCAGTTCCGCGCCGAAAGAGCGAATCAACGCCTTGCGCTCGTCGCTCATGGAGGCGGGCATGACGATGGCCACATCATAGCCCAATTGCTTGCCCACCAACGCCAGGGCGATCCCCGTGTTGCCCGACGTGGGCTCCACAATCTTCATGCCCGGCGTGAGCACGCCGCGGTTCACTGCATCTTCGATCATGTGATAAGCCACCCGATCCTTAATGGATGCGGCGGGATTATTCTTTTCCAACTTGGCGTAAATGCGGCCGCCACCCATGGTTAATTGCACGAGGGGCGTCTTTCCGACTGTATCTAAAATATTCACTGCAAAACCAACCTTTCTGCTTTGAATTGCTTTGGTCATTGTATCGCGTAGAAAGGGGGTTGTAAACCATATTTGCTTTAAAATATTGAGGAGAAAATATTCCTCTTGTTTGCACATCCGCAAGCAAGAGGAATAGAAAAAGAGTTTTTGTTTTTTGTGTCTTTTCTTGTGATTTGTTCTTCTCCCATTTTATTTCTTCGGTGGCACACTTTATATGCACGATTTCCATCTATTTCTCTCACACCATATTTCCCGGGGGAGGGAAAAAGGGCGTCAATTCAGTGGTGATAGATTTTTAAAAGCGTAGCTAATGTTAGAAATTCAAGAAACTTTCTTCGCTTGAATATTCATTCTTACATGGCTTTGAGACCCGGGGAAGGGGCTAGGGCGTTGCGATTCGCCCTCTGCCCCTTCCCCGGGGCCCCATCCCCATCCACCCACAAACGCCTTTTAGCAGTGTAAATGCCTGACGGCATTTGATTTGTATTGGGCTTCTTCGTTTTTGAATCATTTTGATTTGGGCAAGCAATTTTCGTTGACTAATTTGTTTCTTCGCCCACCTCACATTCTTCTTCCCGCGACGTATCCCAATTAGTAGAAAATGGCGCAGGCATTTTCTTACAACTTAGGCGCGGCCAAAAAAAGGTGGGGACGGGGAAAATGCGGCCTTCCGCAAAGAAAAAAGTCGCTTGAATTCATCTCTTCGGCTATGGAAATAAAACCGCGCAAGGTGTAGAGTTTAATCAGAAGCTTATGGGAAAAATCGCCCATTGCAAATAGATTTCCACTTGATACTCGAGGAGATGCCATGAAATACTATGTTTACAACCATGATCAAATGTACAGCGTAAGGACGGAGGATTTATCAGAGAACGACACCTGCCGATGGGTTCACCTCATCGACCCGACGGAGGAGGAGATTCGGTCCTTGTCACAAAAATACAAAGTGCCCGAAAGCGTCCTCTCTTCCGTCGCCGACCCCGGGGAGGTGGCCCGAAGCGACGGCCGGGAGAGTTCGACCTACGATTTATTTATTCTCCGCTACCCGGTGGAGGTGGCGAAAGGCATTTACGAAACCCGCCCCTTGGCGATGATTAACACCGAGGAGGTGGTCATCACTGTAAAATACCAAGATGATCGGGCCTTCTCCGGCTTTTTAGAGAACAAAGGGCATCGCCTGATCAAAGACGAAAATTTTCCGAAAGAGAAAACCCTCGTCGACCTGGCTTACCATATCTGTAAATCCTATATTGATCTGACAAAAGACATTAACGCGCGCATCGAAGTGTTGGAGGGGGACATGGCCCGCTCGACGAAGAGCGAGACCATCCAACAACTCATCAAACTGTCGAGAAGTTTGATCCGCTTTTCCATGGCCACGGAGAACAATGAGTTCGTCTTACACGATTTGTTTCACCTGGATTCGCTGAACAGCTCCTCTTCCAGAAACCAACTACTCAATGATTTAAAAGTCGAAAGCACACAAGCGCGGGTCATGGTAAAAGAAGCGTCGGTGACAGTAGAAAAACTGTCCGATCTCTATTCCAGTCTCGTGGGCAATAATCTAAATGACGTCATGAAGACCCTCACCTCTATTACCATCCTCCTAACCGTCCCCACCATTATCGGCGGCTATTGGGGCATGAACACCTCGCTGCCCTTTTCAGAAGAGCCCCACGCTTTTTGGTGGCTTTTGGGGCTTACCTTTGCCGTCATCATTTTGATGTATTTTTATTTGAAGAAGAGAGACTATCTGTAATTTTCCTTTACTCGGTGGCATAAGCCATGATTGCACAGTTGAAAACGCAGCAGACAGAGCTTTGTGGTGTTTTCCCATTCGCTTATAATATGTTCTTTTATGGCTTTGAAACCCGGGGAAGGGCCCAGGACGCCCGCATTCGCCCTCTGGCCCTTCCCCGGGGCCCCATCCCCCTCGACCCTAACGCTTTTTAAATGTGCGAAGCCCTTCGGGCTTCGATTCCTGTTGGGCCGTGTTGCAAGCAAAAGAAAATGAGTTGGGGATATTATCCGGAAAGTTATTTTATTTACGGATTTTGGCGAGCCGCCTTTTCATTCCATAAAAAAAGCGCCCCGCCCTGGAGCAAGACGCTGTGTCCGTTAAATTCTGCAGTTTACCTTATTGACCAATACGGGGACCTTGGCCGCATTCAATACCCTGTCCGATACGGAGCCTAAAAGGGTTCTGGAGAAGCCGCCTAAGCCGCGACTGCCGATGACAATGAGATCCACATCTTTTTCTTCGGCACATTTGACGATTTCCTCCGATGCCCGGCCCACGCGAACGCAGGTTTCCACCTCGCCCTTGGTTTCGATAGTATTCAAAGCCTTGTCCAGGATTTGCTCGCCGCGAAGGGCCTGAGCCTTTTTAAAATCCGTGGAAAGGAAATTGCCGGGATAATGTTCGATCACATTGGCGTCTGTTAAAACAGTAAGAATAATTAACTTCGAACCGAAATTTTCAGCCAACAATTCCGCTTCTTTCAGCGCACAGTAAGAGTCTTGAGAACCGTCAATAGGGACTAAAATTTTCTTAAACATAGATACGCCTCCTTTGTATTTATATACCATAGTCGCCCTTTCTTTAAACAAATTACATTGAAATATCCGCCAAATAAAAAAATAATTTCAGGGTATCAATAAAAAGCAAGCAAAATAAGCAACAGAAAGAGAAAGGAACTGCTATGATTCGAAAAATTAAGCGCGTGGTTCGCGGCGAGGCAGGCGTCGACGGCGCCGGCGTGCACCTGACCCACGTCTTGAGCCGCCACACCATGCACGACACCGATCCCTTGCTTTTATTAGATGCCTTCGATGCCACCGATCCCGCCGATTACGTGGCGGGCTTTCCCATGCATCCCCACCGCGGCATCGAGACCCTCTCCTATGTAGTGGAAGGCAGCATGGTGCATCGAGATTCCCTGGGCAATGAAGACGCCGTTACAGACGGCGGCATTCAATGGATGACGGCAGGGGGCGGCATCCTCCACGAAGAAAAACTTCCGCCGGTGAAGCGGCTCTTCGGCGTGCAGCTCTGGCTGAATATGAAAAAAGAAGATAAATTCGCTCCGCCCGCCTACCTGGCCATCGAAAAAGACAGCATTCCGGAAATCCCCTTCGACGGCGGCTATGTGCGCCTTTTGGCGGGAAGCTACGAAGGCCGCGAAGGGCACCTCTCCGACTATGTGTCCGTAAATTACTACGACGTCCACATCGAGCCCGGCGGCACATTCCAAACCAAAGTGAGCGAGTGGGCGAACATTACCCTCTTCGCCCTCGTGGGAAGCCCCACCGTGGAAGGGGAGCCCGTAGATCACTTCGATGCCGCCATACTCGCAGACGGCGATGAGATCCGCATCGCCAACGACACGGATGAGGAAATTTCCGTGCTGCTCTTTATGGCCGAGCCAATCGACGAGCCCATCGCCTGGTGGCCCGGGCCCATCGTCATGAACACGGAAGAGGAACTGAAAGAAGCCTACGACGAAGTCAAAGCCGGCACCTTCATCAAAGATGCCATCCACATGCGTAGGGAATAAATTCAGAAAAGCTGCAAGATAATATGATTTTTCCCGAAATCGGAGGCCATCCGGTTTCGGGGATTTTTTTGTGGTCGTTTTGTAAAATTCCGGTGGGGCGCGCAAGAAGAATGTGTTTCCTCTCTTTTCCCCGGCGAAGAGTTTGCTATAATAGGCTGTGGAGGAAACTATGAAATTTTGTGCACTGGCCAGTGGCAGCAGCGGCAACTGCCAATATATAGAAACGAACGAAAAAAAGATTTTAATCGACGCGGGTTTAAGCGGCAAGGCCATCGAGGAAAATTTACGGGCCGTGGGCGTGGAGCCGTCGGAACTGGACGGCATTTTCGTCACCCACGAGCACAGCGATCACGTAAAGGGCGTGGGGATTTTGGCCCGCCGCTGGGGCCTGGATGTCTTCGCCAATGAAAACACCTGGCAGGCCATGGCGAAGACGGTGAAGCGTATTGACGATCACAAGCGCCACGTCTTTCTCACGAAGCAGCCTTTTTCCTACGGGGACATTGACATCGTGCCCATGGGGCTCTTTCACGACGCCGCCGAGGGCACGGGCTTTGTGATCCGCTCCGGCGGCAAGAAGCTTTCCGTGCTCACGGACACGGGCTGGGTGAATACGTCCATGCTTGAGAAGATGAGCGGCAGTGATCTCTATTACATCGAGAGCAATCACGACGCGGATATGCTGGAAAACGGGCCCTATTCCCGCATGTTGAAGGATCGAATCGCTTCGACCCGGGGCCATTTGTCCAACGAGCACTGCGGGGAGCTTTTGACGGGGCTCTTGGAGAAAAAGGGCGAGTTTGTGATCTTGGCCCATTTGTCTGAGGAGAATAATCGCCCCCTGTTGGCGGCGAGAGCCACCCGGGAAATTTTGGCGGAACACGCCATTTACGAAGGCAGGGATTTTATTTTGGAAGTGGCCAAGGCCAAGGTGCCTTCCCGCTTCATCGAGCTCTAAGGAGGAAGCATGAAAATTCTTTTAACCAACGACGACGGGTATTTTGCGCCGGGCATACAAGCTTTGGCCAAGGTGTTGGCAGAGGAACACGAGGTGGTAGTGATTGCGCCGGAGGAGGAACATTCCGGCCAAAGCCACGCCATTACCATTAAGCATTCTCTGATCGTAAAGTCCGTGGAAATCGAAGGGGTGGACGTGGCGGCCTACAGCGTCAGCGGCACACCGGCGGATTGTGTGCGGGCAGGGCTCGACAAGATCGTGCCCTTCAAGCCCGATGTGATTTTCTCCGGCTGCAATGCGGGCTACAATGCGGGCATGGACATTATTTATTCCGGAACGGTGAGCGCCGCCTTGGAAGGGGTGCTTTTGGGGATTCCCTCCGTGGCCGTCAGCGCCCGCTGGGTGAAGGGCCAATGCCGCTACGACACGGCAGCGGCTGTGGCGAAAAAGATTTTCGACAAGGTGAAGAAGCCTTTCCTTTCTTCGGCGAAGCCCATGGTGTTGAATATTAATGTGCCTTATTTAGACGAGGAGGATTTAAAGGGCCTTCGCGTGGCGGAAATCGGCTCCAATGCCTACGACTATTATTTTGAAGAGGAAATCGAAGGGGAGCGCCGCCTCACCTTAAAGGGCAGAAGCACCATGGAACACCTTTCGGGCACGGATCGCTACTATTTGGAGCGGGATTATGTCACGGTGACGCCGGTGGTCTACGGCATGGCGGATCCGGAGGAGATGGACCGGCTGAAGAGTTGGTTAGATGACTAGGGCACTCTCGAAAAAGGCACGGGCCAATCTCATGCTCCTCGCCCTGGCCATGATTTGGGGCGGCTGTTTCGTGGCGGCGAAAATCGCCATGGAAAGTTTCGACGCCTATTTCATTATGGTGCTGCGCTTTTTTGCCGGGGCGGCGGCCCTGTGTTTGCTCTTTCCCAAGGAGCGGAAAAAGATCGACAGGATCACGGTAATCGGGGCATCGGAAGTGAGCCTTTTAATGGCGGTGAGCACGGCCTTTCAAATGGAGGGCTTGAAATTTACGACGCCTGCCAATCAAACCTTTATTCTCGTGATTTACGTGGTGCTCGTGCCCCTTATTCGCTTCGTCATCGCCGGGATTCGCCCGGGCAAGCACATGGTGGTGGCGGCCATACTCACGGTTATCGGCGTGGGCTTTTTGACCCTGGGTCCCTCCCTCGTACTCAACCGCGGAGACGCCCTGAGCTTTATTATGGCCCTTCTTTTTTCCATCGAAATTATTCGCATCGACCACTACATGCCCAAAGTTCAAAGCGCCATCGCCTTTACCATGGTGCAGCTTTTCGTGGCGGGGCTCGCCTCGGTGGTGATCTTTTTCATTTTCGGCGAGGGCACGGTCATCGCCCCGGTGACCTACAAGACGTTCCTGGCCATGGGCTACATCGTGCTCTTGAACACGGTGGTGGCTTTTTACCTGCAAAACGGCGCCCAACGGGACGCAAGCCCCGAGGAGAGCGCCTTGATTATGAGCACGGAATCCCTTTTCGGCACCTTCGCCGCCTATTTTTTCGCCGGCGAGGTCTTTTATCCGAAGAAGATTTTGGGCTGCATCTTAATCCTTGCCGGGCAATTCGTGTCCCAGGCTCTGCCCGCCATTCGAAAAATCAACGGCAAACGACGAATTTCTGCGTAAAAAATCGTGGGATGTCTCCCTGTCTTGGGTATAAGTAAAGGCAAACCCTATTCAACATCCGAAAGGAGCTTCTTATGAAAAAAACAACCATGGAAATTTACAAAGCCATGTTTCCCAGTTTACTTATTTATCTTTTAATCGTCGCGGGATTCACCCAAATTTTTAACATGATGGGCCTGGGCACCGACGCCTTTATGACACCGGGGGCAAACCCCGCCATGCCCATGCCGGAATTTCACTTCGGCGCCATGGCAGGCGTATCCCTTCTCGTTCATACGATTTATTTAATCGCCGTGGGCCTCGTGGGCTACGGCCTGATTCTCATGATCTATCGCATGGCTCGCTACGACACAACACCGGAATTTGTCGACGCTTTTTACTTTTTTAACCCGAAGCTGGTCTCTTCGATTGGCACTTATATTATCGAAAAAATTCTCACCGTCGTTTTTTTCTTCTTGCTCATTGTGCCGGCGATCATCTTTTCTCTGGCCATGGTGCCCCTAGGTGCCGTCATCGGCATCGACGGCATTCGCGGGCGAGAAGGCGCCTTTACGCCCATTAGAGAATCCTGGCAAATCACCAAGGGCCACAAGGGCATGATTTTCGGGCGAATGGCCATCGTCATAATCATCTTTCTCGTGTTTTCCGGGGGCATCGGCTTGGCCGCTGCGGCATCGGGCATGACCCAGGGCGCGTTGATGAAGGTGTTGAATGTCGTGAGCACGGTCATCTTCGGGCTCATCAGCTACGTCGCCGTCGTGGATATTATCCGCGAACTCGTGGCCCGCGGCGCCTTCGATGCCATCGACCCGATTCATGAAGACATTGAGGATGATATGGAAGGGGAGGTTCTATGAGTTATTTAAAAGTTGAAATTTTCATACCGGAAGATTTCGTCGTGGAGCTCGCCAATGATTTAAACGAAGCGGACATTTTCCGCGAAGGCAATTACGACTACACCTTCAGCCTGACGAAGGTGGAAGGCCACTGGCGGCCCCTGGAAGGCGCCGATCCCTACGACGGCGTCATCGGTCAGGTGCAGACGCGGGAGGAAATGAAAATGGAATTTCGCATCGACGAAGAGGACCGGGAAGAAGTGCAGCGGATCATCGACCGCATCCATCCCTACGAGGTGCCGGTGGTGAACTACATTCCTCTGGCTTAGTTGAGATTTTTGGGAAGAGTGCCTGCGGGCACTTTTTTCTTGTGTCTTTTGAGGATTTAAGAAGGAAAGGAAAATAGGATGCTTAGGATCGGTTACCACACGTCGACGACTTCGGGCTTTGTCAAGGCCATGGAAGAAGTGAAGGCCTACGGGGCGACTACCTATCAATTTTTCACCAGGAATCCCCGGGGCTCCAAGGCGCGGGCGCTTGATGTGGCGGACATGGAAAAGTTTATTCGCATGAAAAAGGATTTCGGCCCCATCGTCGCCCACGCCGCCTACACCATGAACCTGGCCTCGAGCCGGGAAGACGTGCGGGAAAAAAGCTTCGAGATCTTCACTTCAGACATGGATCTTCTCGCCAACTACCCGGAGGATACGGTCTACGTCTTTCATCCGGGAAGCCACACGAAAGACGGTGGGTCGGTGGGCATCCGCCGAATCATCGACGCCATGGATCGGGGGAAGGAATTATTTCCCCACCGGGCCATTTGCCTCGAGACCATGAGCGGTAAGGGCACGGAAATCGGCTGGCGGCTTGAGGAGATCGCAGAAATCATCGACGCCCTGGCATCGAAGGATGTAGGCGTGGTCTTGGATACCTGCCATTTGTTCAGCGCCGGCTACGATTTGTCGGATCCCGAGAAATTTTTTCATACATTCGACGAATTAATCGGCATTGAAAAAATAAAGGCCGTCCACGTGAACGACTCCCTCACCCCATTCGGCGCAAAAAAAGATCGCCACGCACCGGTGGGTGCGGGCGAAATCGGTTTGGACGTGCTCGGGCGGTTTCTCTATGCCCATCCCGTGAGGGATCTTCCCATGATTTTGGAAACCCCGGGGGAGGGAGCGGATCACGAAAAAGAAATTCAGCGCCTAAACGCCTTCGGTCAATCCATGTGATTGGCCATGGTGACGGCGACGGCTTTTTTCCAGCGGGCGCGCTCCGCCGTGAGGTCGGCGCCTGAGGGGGCGAGCACTTGGGCCTTTGAGGCCCGTTTTTTTATGTCCGAAAGGTCCTTGTAGAGGCCGCAGCCCATGCCCGCCATAAAGGCGGCGCCCAGTGCCGTGGTTTCCACCAATGCCGGCCGGTGGACGGAGCGGTGAATGGCATCGGCCAAGGTCTTCATGAGGTAGTCGTTGTGGCTCACGCCGCCGTCGACGAGAATGCGGTCGTGGCTCGCCTGCAAATCTTTTTCCATGGCGTCGATAACATCGGCACTCATGTAGGCGATGGCATCCAGAGCCGCCTTCACCAAGTGGGCTTTGGTGGTGGAGCGGCTGATACCGAAAATAGTGCCGCGGGCTTCCGGATCCCAATAGGGGGTGCCCAGGCCCGTAAAGGCGGGGACGAAGAGCATGGGATTTTTCTCCTTCACGCTTTCAGCCAAGGCCGCCGTCTCTTCCGGGGAGGCCACGAGGCCCAAATCCTCTTTCAGCCATTGAATCACGCTGCCGCAGGCGAAAATGCTTCCCTCCATGGCGTAGATCGGCCCCTCGCCGATGTCCCAGGCACAGGAGGAGAGGAGGCCGTGTTCGCTGATAATGGGTTTGTGCCCCGTATTCATCAAGACGAAGGCGCCGGTGCCGAAGGTGCTTTTCACTTCGCCCACCTCAAAGCATTGCTCACCGAAGAGGGCGGATTGTTGATCGCCGATCATGCCCGTAATGGGAATGGAGATGCCGAAGTGTTCTGCCAAGGTGTTTCCGAAATGGGCCGCCGTGGGCAGTACTTCCGGCAAACAGGCACGAGGAATGTTGAAAAGTTTTAACAACTCCTCGTCCCAAT
This sequence comes from Peptoniphilus sp. HCN-40583, assembly GCF_037892835.1. Taxonomy (NCBI): domain Bacteria; kingdom Bacillati; phylum Bacillota; class Tissierellia; order Tissierellales; family Peptoniphilaceae; genus Peptoniphilus; species Peptoniphilus sp. HCN-40583. The sequence goes on along the minus strand of NZ_JBBKBU010000036.1, from coordinate 8,861 downwards.
CCAGGCTGTGGATATTAAAGAGCATGGTGCGTGAGGCGTTGGAAATGTCCGTGCGGTGCACGCCGCCGGTTAAGTGGTAGAGGAGAAAGCTGTCTACGGTGCCGAAAAGGACCTCGCCTTTTTCCGCCTTCTCCCGCGCCCCTTCCACGTGGTCGAGGATGTAGGCAATTTTCGTGGCGGAAAAATAGGCGTCCACCTCAAGTCCCGTCTTTTCGCGGATCATGTCGCTGTAGCCCGCTTCTTTCACGGCCTCCGCCCGATCGGCGGTGCGGCGGCATTGCCACACAATGGCCGGGGCGATGGCCCTGCCTGTTTTCTTGTCCCAAAGAATGGTGGTCTCCCGCTGATTGGTAATGCCCATGGCCACAATGTCTTTTCGATCCACCTGGGCCTGGGCGATGGCTTCGGCGCAGACGCCGACGGTGGTGGCTAAAATTTCCGCGGGATCCTGTTCCACCCAGCCCGGTTGGGGAAAGAATTGGCGGAAGGATTTTTGCGCCACGGAGATAACCCGGGCATCTTCGTCAAAGAGAATGGCCCGATTGGACGTGGTGCCCGCGTCGATGGCCAGAATGTATTTCATGATTCACCTCGGTTGAAAAATTCCCCGCAAGGGGGTGCAGTCTAGGATACAAGGGGCAAGGCCAGTTTCAGAACGATGCCTAAGACGGCGCCTAACATAATGAGCTTGATAAGATCCATTTTTTTCGCATAGAGCACGCCGCCGACGACAAAGGTAATGAGGGCGACGATTTCAAGGCCGCCCCCTTCCGGCCACAGGGCGTTTTTAAACATGTCATAGGAAGCGATGAAGATCAGGCCGATAATCCCCGCCTTGATTCCCCGAAGGAGCATGTCCATCAGGCGGAAGGAGCGCTGTTTCGTAAAGAGGAAGTAGGCCAAAGTGAGGATGATGATGGTTTGCGGCGCCGTCACCCCCGCCGTCGCCACCACGGAGCCCACGGGCCCGGCCACTTGGGCGCCGACAAAGGTGGCGCTGTTAATGGCAATGGGGCCCGGGGTCATTTGGCTGATGGTCACCAGATCCGTAAACTGGGTCATGGTGAGCCAGCCTTCCCGCTCCACGATAAATTGTTGGATCAGGGGAATGGTGGCGTAGCCGCCGCCGAAGGAGAAGAGGCCGATTTTAAAGAATTCAAAAAATAATTTCGCAAGTAACATGGCCATCTCCTAAATATCCAAGCGCATATCCCCGTCGGCGATCCAGCCCCGCTTTTTCATGGCGCGGTAGACGATGTAGCTGATGATGGCGGGAAGGATGACGTGGAGCATGACGATGACGAGGATGAGCTTGGCAAAGGGCATGGCCCCTTCCATGGCTTGAATGGTGCCGATTTGTCCCACGAGACCGCTGGTGCCCATGCCACTTCCCAGGGGCGTGTTTTCCAGTTTAAAGACCACGGTGGAAAGGGGCGCGATCACGGCGCCGGCCACGGTGGGCGGAATCCAAATTCTGGGGTTTTTCACGATGTTGGGCATTTGAAGCATGCTTGTCCCGAGGCCTTGGGCGAAGAGGCCGTCGAAGCCGTTGTCCTTAAAGGAGATGACGGCAAAGCCGATCATTTGCGCCGAGCAGCCGATGGTGGCCGCTCCGCCGGCGAGGCCCGCCAGGGAAAGCATCATGCAAATGGCGGCGCTCGAAATGGGCAGGGTGAGGGCGATGCCCACGATGGTGGCGACTAGAATCCCCATGAGGAAGGGCTGCTGTTCCGTAGCGGCCATAATCAGTTTGCCCACGCTTTCCATAAGCCATTGAATGGAAGGGCCCACCAAGACGGCGATCAATGTCCCGGTGAGGACAGTTACCGCCGGGGTGACGAGAATGTCCACCCGGGTTTCCTTACTGATGAGCTTGCCCGCTTCCGCCGCCACAATGGCCGCGATGTAGACGGCCACCGGGCCACCGATTTTGTAGCTCGCCGCTCCCACGACAGAAGAGGCGAAGAGCACCAAGGGCGGCGCATCCAATGCAAAGGCGATGGACATGGCGATGGCGGGGCCTGTGGCCGCCTGGGCCATGGGCCAAAGGGTCTCCGTTAAAAAGGGAATGTTCAGCTGGGTGCCGATGGTGTTTAAAATGGTGCCGATCAGCAACGTGGCGAAGAGGCCGTAGGCCATGGCGCCCAAGGCGTCGATGCCGTAGGTCTTTAAATTCGGGTGCACGTTTTTCTTGTGCAAAAACTCTTTCATCAGTGTCCTTCTTTCGTGTAATCTTCAAATTTCGTGATGCAAATGCCGCTGAAACCTAAAAGCAAAATAATCAGTGCCGTATTAATATCCGTAAACATCCCCAGGGCCGTGGCCACGAGAATCATCAACACGGAAAAGCCGTGGTCGTCTTTTATGGCCCGCTTGCCCATGCGGTAGGTGGTGAGAAAGAGTACGGCGGAAATAATGCCGCTGATCCCTACCAAAGCCGCGTTCACGTAAAAATTCGAGCGGAATTGGCGGTAGGCCATATTAATGGAGAGAATAATCACCAAACAGGGCAGTACGCTTGCGATGAGACACACCGCCGCCCCCGCCGGTCCCCGCAATTTGTATCCCGTTAAGAGGGAGGCGGAGATGGCCATGGCGCCGGGCCCTGACTGAGCCAGAGCCACGATGTCCAACATATCGTCTTCGCTGATTAAAGGCTGGTGCTCTACAAACTCGTCCCGAATAATGGGCACGATGGTGTAGCCGCCGCCGAATGTAAAGGTATTGATCTTTAGAAAAGTAAAAAATAATTTTTTCAGAGAAATCGTCTTATCCATGCATGACCTCCTGTTCAATAGTATACTGTAAGGAGAATAGTGCTTCAAGAAAGGAAGGGATGCAAATGAACATTGGCATTATCGGTCTCGGCAACATGGGCCGGGCCCTTTACGATGTGTTTTTAAAAGAAGGTCACGATCTTTTCGTCGGCTGCCCCCGCGAAAAGGACATCGCCACCTTCCAAACCCGGGACAACAGCGCCGTCGTGGACCATTCCGACATTTTGTTTATCGCCACCAAGCCCTACATGGTGGAGGCGGTGATGAAAGAGATCGCGCCGAAGGTGGAAGGGCAGATCATCGTGTCCATGGCTGCAGGGGTGAGCCTTAACAGGCTTCAAAAAATGGCGCCTACGGAAAAAATCATCCGCATCTTGCCCAACACCCCCGTCGCCGTGGGACGCGGCGTCATCGCCTACACCCCGGGCTACGCCATGAGCGACGAGGAAAAAGCATCCTTTGAAGCGCTCTTAAAAGGCGCGGGAGACATCATCGAGGTGGACGAAAAAGATCTGGACATCGTCACCGCCTTAACCGGCGCCACCCCGGCCTTTGTGGCTATGGCCATCGAAGGCTTCGTCGACGGCGCCTGCGCCTGCGGCATGAAGCGGGATTTGGCCTACACCTTGGCGGCGAAAGCCGTGGCGGGCACCTGCGATCTTATGACGGAAAAGGACCTGCATCCCGGTCAGCTGAAAGACGGAGTCACCTCTCCCGCCGGCGCCACCATCGAAGGGGTCATGGTTTTGGAATCCATGGCCATGCGCTACGCCTTTGCCCAATCCATTATTAAAACCGTAGAAAAGGGAAAGAAGCTGTAAAATTCAGCCGTTTCTGTGGGAATATTCCCCGGCTTGTGTTAAGATAGGTCATCGTGTCATTGAGAAAAGAAAGGGAGGGACTATGAAGCGAGAAAATGTCAATCTAACCGAAGGCGTCATTTGGAAACGACTCCTTACCTTCACGCTGCCCCTTCTGCTCTCCGCTTTACTGCAGCAGCTCTATAATACGGTGGACCTTTTAATCGTCGGCCGCTTCGCCGGAAAAATCGACATGGCCGCCATCGGCGCATCCGGCGCCATCACCGTTCTCGTCGTGGCCCTGTTTATGGGCCTTTCCACCGGGACATCCGTTTTGGTGGCCCAATACTACGGCGCGAAAGATCGGGCCAATCTGGGAAAAGTGGTACATACCAATTTCGCCATCGCCCTTTATGGCGGCTTGGCCCTTACTATAATTACCGTCGCCTTTACGCCGCAGTTTCTCGCCTGGATCGATACGCCGGCGGAAGTTATGGGCTCGGCCATTCGCTACATGCGCATTCTTTTTGCGGGGCTGATTCCCGTCATGGTCTATAATATGGGCTCGGCGGTTTTAAGAAGCGTTGGCGACAGCGTACGCCCCTTCAATTTCCTTGCCATTGCCGCAGGACTGAACATCCTTCTCGATTTGATTTTCGTCGGCGTGCTGAAAATGGGCGCCGTCGGGGCAGGGATCGCCACGGCCTTGGCCCAATCCGTTTCGGGCATCCTCGTTATGCTGAGCCTTTTAAAGACCACGGACATTTACCGCCTGCGTCTGAAGCGCATTCGCTTCCACAAGGCATCCTTGGAACGCATCGTGGCCATCGGCTTGCCCGCCGCCATCTCCGGGGGCCTCATCGCCCTGTCCAATGTCATCATTCAGGCACAGATCAATGTTTTCGGTGCCCAGGCCATCGCCGGGGTGGCTGCGGCGAGCCGGGTCGACGGCTTCGTCTTCACATCCCTTGAGGCCTTCGCCCTGGCCATTACCACCTTCGTGGGGCAAAACATCGGCGCGAAACAGCACAAGCGTCTGAAATCCGGCATTGTCACCGCCCTGGCCATGACCCTTATCTTCGTGGCCTCCGTCTCCTCCATCCTCGTGATCTTCCGCACGCCCCTTATGAAAATTTTCACCATGGAAAAAGACGTCATCTTCTACGGGGCGAAAATGATCGTGATCCTGGCGCCCTTCTACGTGATTTTTTCCACGACGGAAGTCCTCTCCGGGGCCATTCGGGGAAGCGGCACCGCCGTACCCATTATGGTCATCACCTTAATCGGCATGTTCATCATTCGCCTGAGCTGGATCTTTATCGCCATGCCCATGTACAAAACCATCGATATTATCTGCTGGAGCTACCCCATTAGCTGGGTCTTCACCTGGATTTTGACCATGATTTATTACTTCAAGGGCAAGTGGCGCGTGAACATGGATGCGTAGAAAGCAAAAAAAAAAGGTTGTCGCAAATGCGGCAGCCTTTTTATTTTACCGTGCATAAATTTCCGTCACGATGGTAATTCAATTCACTCCCGTCCAACAAGCCCTCCCACCAGGCGGCGATAAGAGCGTCGTAAAGGCCGGCTTCGTCGTAGTATTCGCCGTGGACGTCTCGCGTGATGCGCCAGGCGACGCCTTCTTCCGCCTCTTCAGGCATGTGAACGCGGTCGCAGGGCATGCCGTTTAAAAAGCGGCGATTGTAGAGGATGAAGGCCTCATCGGCGCTTCCTGAAAAAGCTTCCTTTCGGCCGAAGTCTTTGACGGCATCCATTAGCCCGGCGCGGTCTTTTTTCGCCAGGGCGCAGGCCGCAAAAGCCAAGCGCTTTTCCGCCAGCACCACACGCTCGGCGAGCCAGCCGTGAATGTTTCCCTCATCGATTACCGCTTCCAGGGGCTCTTTTTCGATGGCGGGGAAATTTTCCTCCAGAGCCCGGGCCGCGAATGGATCTTTTTCAGCCAGTGCGGTGGCCAAATCGTCGGTGTAGTGAATTTTATCGTACATTATTTGGTGAATCGGTGCTAAAAATAAACTCATAAATCCTCCTCGTCGGTATCTTTTCTTCTATAATAAGGCCCCCGGGGCTTTGATGCCGTAACTTTCGTTACGAAGCAATAAAAGAGACAGCAGCCGCAGAAGAAAAGCAGGTGATCCGCCGGAGAAAAGGCGGCGTGAAAAAACAGGGGCAGGGCATTATGTAGGCTGTGAAGAAAAATCGCCGTGGCGAGGCCGGAAAAATCGTAGATGCCGTCGATTAAAAGGCTTAGAGCGGCGGCGTGAATGATTTGTATGGCCCCGTAGCCCGCCGTCGGGTGAAAGGGCACGTGCCAAATGCCCCAGAGCAGGCCCAAAAAGAGGGCGGGGAAAAAGCCCGAGCCCAATCGCTTCCGCAAGACCTCCCGCAGAAACACCTCCTCCGATGCCACGAAGAGAAGATTCACAAAGGCGTAGGAGAAAGGGGCGCTCGAGGGAGAAAAGGTGCCGCGAAAGGCCAAGAGCCCGCCTTGAAGAAGGATGAGAAAGAAGATGGCGGGCAGATAAAGGGGCCGCTTCATCCGAGGCAGGCCATAGGCGAGGAGCAAAATCGAGGCGACGAGGGCTGCAGGTGCTCCGTCGATGCCGAGAAGGGCAAGGGCGAGGGCGAAAAGAAAAAAGGCGAGGGCTGCGATTCTTATCGCCGGCCGCTTTTTTAATGCCCACAAAAGCCCGGGCACGAGCAGGGCCACGCTTTGCATCGTCGAAAAAACAACGGGCCCGAGAAAATAAAGAAAAATCACAGAGACAAAAGGGTCCCCAAGCCCGGTTCCGCCGCCAAAGCATCGGCCACATCGGCCAAGGCCTCTTCCAGTCTCTCCATGCCCTTGTGCTCCAAGCGGCTCGTGGGGCCGGAGAGGCTCACCCCGGCGATGAGCTTGCCGTTAAAATACACGCCCTTGGCCATGCAGGTCAGGCCGTATTCATACTCTTCCCGGTCGTGGGCCGTGCCCGTTTCCACCACCTCACGCAAATCCGCGGCAAGGGCCTCCTTCGTCGTCAGCGTGGAAATGGTGCGGGGGGCCAGTTCGTGGCGAGCGAGGTAGCGATCCAAAGCCTCTTCTTCGTACTCGGCGAGAAAAATCTTGCCGATGGCGGAGCAATACAGGGGCGCCACGGGAATTAAGTGGCGCATAATATAGAAATCTTCCCCGGCCACCGTGTCCAAGACCACAATGGTGTCGTCGGCGCAAATCCCTAGATTCAAACTTTCCCCCATGGTGGCCACGGCCCGCTCCATAATGGGCCGCGTCACCGTGGTGAAATCCCAACGATTGCGCACCTCGGCGTCGTAGGGAATAAAGCCCAGGCCCAATCGGTAGCGATCCTCCCTGTCCTTGGCCACGAAATGCTCCCGCTCCAAAGTGTAGAGAATTTTAAACACGCTGGCCTTGGGCAGATTCAGGCGATTTGCAATGTCGCCCGTGCCGTGGGCGCCGCCGTTTTCCAAGAGAAAATGCAAAATTTGCAGTGCCTTCTCCACCATGGGCACTGTGTAGTCCGATTTTTTTGCCATTCCGCGAAGCCTCCTTTATAATAGAACCATTCCTAAACCGATCACAAAGATTCTTGCAATAATTTTAGTATAGCAGAAAAGGAAGCCACAGAGGAGGAAGCATGAAGAAGCCCTTAATTTCGAAAAAATATGCAGCCCAAGGAAGCGGTGCTTTGGCGGCCGGCGCCGATTTGGCCAAAGCCCATCCCGATGTGGTGGACTTCACCTTAGGCGATCCCGACCTTACCACGCCTGTAGCCATCATCGATGCCGCCGCGGCAGATGCCCGCGCCGGCCACACCCACTACACCAATAGCCGAGGCGACGAAGCGCTCATCGCCGCCATTGTGGATTTTCAAAAAGAGGCATACGGCGTCGATCTTTCGCCTGACAATGTCTTCGTCACCACCTCCGCCTGCCACGGCATGTGGCTCGTCCTCGAAACCATGCTCGATGAAGGCGACGAAGTCATGATTATCGAGCCCTACTTCGCCCCCTACGCCGATCAGGTGAAAATGGCAGGGGGCGTGCCCGTGTTTATTCCCACCGATCCCGAGGCGGGCTTTCGCCCAAACATCGATGTGATTCGCGAAAAAGTCACGGACAAAACCAAGGCCCTGATCGTCAACACGCCAAACAATCCCTCGGGCCTGTGCTTGAAAAAAGAAGAGCTCGAAGCCCTGGGCCGCTTGGCGGAAGAAAAAGACTTCTATCTAATAGCCGACGATATTTACACCGCCTTTTCCTACGACGGGCCCTTTGTTCCCATGGCATCCTTGGATGCGTGCAAAGACCGCACCATTACCCTGCGCTCCTTCTCCAAAAACTTCGCCATGACCGGCTGGCGCATCGGCTACATCTTAGGGGAGAGAAACTTCATTGCCGCGGCGAAATCCGTGAACGAAAATAATGTCTACACCGCCCCTGCCATCTCCCAGCGCGCCGCCCTCTACGCCCTCACCCATCGCGAAGAAGTGCAGCCTGCGGTGGTGGAAGAATTTAAAAAGCGCACCTTCCACGCCTACGAACGGCTCAAGCGCCTCAACAACATTCGCATCGCCTACCCCACAGGCACCTTCTACCTCTTCGTGGACATTCGCCCCACGGGCCTTACCGAAGATGAGGTGTGGCAAAAGCTTATAGACGAAGCCCACGTCCTCACCGTGAAAGGCTCCGCCTTCGGCGAAAGCGGCCGCGGCTTCTTGCGCCTCGCCGTCACCGTCGGCGTGGATGAAATCGACAAAGCCTTCGACCGCATCGAAAAAATGGAAATCTTTCAATAAAAAGAAGCGATAAAAAAGACGCCCCTCCGAAGAGGGGCGTCTTTCGCTCTATTAAACAAAGGAGCACCATCAGACATAGATGAATGGATGTAGGATTCCCTACGCTTTTATTTTAGCAGAAAGAAAGCCCGATGTCACAATATTTACCAAGTATTTACTATTCAATCGAAATACACCCTGGAGAAAAGCAATTTGCCAGAGAAAATAGAAGTAAAATAACCCGAATGTTAGTATCGGAAAAACAAAAATCCATGTTGACAGAACCCGTCTTCGATGCTACCATATTTAAGTCGCCTCGAAAGAGAGAAAGCCGTCGAGAAAAAAGTTGAAAAACATCTTGACAGTTTAGATCTCGCGAGGTAAGATATAAAAGTTATCGCGCAAGGCGTGCGGAAAAGAATTTTTACAAAATCTTAAAAAGTTCTTGACAAAGCATTCCCTGCGAGATATACTAAATAAGCTGTTTCGAA
>NZ_JBBKBU010000035.1:0-25321 GCF_037892835.1 Peptoniphilus sp. HCN-40583 | reverse complement strand
AAATCCCCCCGTGGGGATTTTTTTATGCCTGCAAACAAAAAAGCACTCGGTTGCCCGAATGCTTTTGCTTTACTTTTCTTCGTTTAAGGCCTCGGAAGCTTCGTGGGAAAGATCGTCTTTCTCGATGCGCTCGCCGGTTCCCAAGGGATCGTCGGTGAGGCTGCCGCCGTTAAACAGGGTTTCGAATTCCTTGCCGCTAATGGTTTCTCGATCCAAAAGGGCGTCGGAAACCCGAAGCAAGGTATCCATATTTTCTTTCAAAAGGCCCTTCGCCTTGTTGTAGGCATCCCCTACAAAGCGGCGCATTTCTTCGTCGATTTCGGCGGCCACTTCTTCGGAATAATCCTTGGTGTGACTCATGTCCCTCGCGACGAATACCGAATCGGAATCGCTGCCGTAGGTTAAGGTGCCGATCTTTTCGCTCATGCCGTAGGTGGTGACCATTTCACGGGCGAGCTTCGTGGCCCGCTCGATGTCGTTGGAGGCACCGGTGGAAATGTCGCCGAGGACCAAATCTTCCGCCACCCGTCCCCCTAAGAGGCTCACCAATTCATTTTGCATTTCCGTTTTCGTGGTGAAGTGCATAATGTCGTCGTCGGGCAAAAAGGCCGTAAAGCCGCCGGCGCGCCCGCGGGGAATGATGGTGATCATGTGCACCGAATCGAAGCCCGGGAGCATTCTTGAGACCACGGCGTGGCCCGCTTCGTGTACCGCCGTCAGCTTGCGCTCTTTTTCTTTAATGACGGCGCTGGATTTTTCCGGACCGGCCACCACTTTAATGCTGGCTTCGTTGACGATGTCCATGGGGATCTTTCTTAAATTTGCCCGAGCCGCCAAAAGGGCCGACTCGTTCATGAGATTTTCCAGATCCGCCGGGGTAAAGCCCGCGGTGCGCTTAGCCACCACGGTCATATCTACGTCCTCGGCCAATGGCTTTTTCTTGCCGTGGAGCTCTAAAATTTCTTTTCGCGCCCGTACGTCGGGAAGGCCCACGTAAATTTGGCGGTCAAAACGGCCGGGACGCAAGAGGGCCGGGTCCAAAATGTCGGCGCGGTTGGTGGCCGCCATGACGATGACCCCTTCATTGGTGCCGAAGCCGTCCATTTCCACGAGCAATTGATTCAGCGTCTGTTCGCGCTCGTCGTGGCCGCCGCCGAGACCCGCGCCCCGTCTGCGCCCTACGGCGTCGATTTCGTCGATAAAAATAATACAGGGGGCGTTGTTTTTTGCCGTCTCAAAAAGATCCCGCACGCGGCTTGCGCCGACGCCCACATACATTTCCACAAAGTCGGAACCGCTCATAATGTAAAACGGCACTTTCGCTTCGCCTGCCACGGATTTGGAGAGATAGGTCTTCCCCGTACCCGGCGGGCCGACGAGGAGTACCCCTTTGGGAATCCTGGCGCCCATGGAGACGAATTTATTGGGGTTTCTCAGAAAATCCACGATTTCCGAGAGCTCTTCCTTTTCTTCTTTCAGCCCCGCCACATCTTTAAAGGTGATCTTTTTCGTTTCGTCGTCTTCCATAACCCGGGCCTTGCTCTTGCCGAAATTCATCATGCGGCCGCCGGCGCCCTGTTGGGAGCGCATAAAGCTAAAGAATAAATAGCCCATAAACAACATGACCACAAAGGTGGGCAGGAAGCTGGCGATGGTAGGCCCTTGGGGATTCACCGGCGTGGAGGACAGAGCGATTTCGCCCTTTTCCACGGGCCCCTTCAGGTATTGATCGTAAAAAGAATCGCCGATGACCGGAGGAATATTCGCCCGGAAAACGTCTTTATTTTTCTTCGTAACCAGAGCTTCAGAACCTTTTAAGTCGATGGACTTGATCTGATCCTTTTGAATCATTTCCACAAGCTTCGTGTAACTGATCTCTTCCGTCGAACGTTGAGACGGATTCATAAAGTAGATGCCGAAAATCAGCATGCCGAGAAGCACGAGATAAAAGGCGACGCCGCTCCATTTTCTATTCAATAGTACAAACCTCCTCTGCTATCGTATCTGTCAGTATATCATAATTTGCCGAGTTATTTCTCATACACTTCCGGCTTTAATACGCCGACATAAGGCAGGTTTCTGTATTTTTCGGCAAAATCGATGCCGTAGCCCACGACAAATTTATCCGCCACTTCGTAGCCGATATAGTCTACATTCACCGCCCGCTCCCTGCGAGACGGCTTGGTGAGCAAGGTGGCGATGGCGACTTTTTTTACGCCGCGGCTTTCCATTACTTTCGTTAAATAGCTCAGGGTGAGCCCCGTATCCACAATGTCTTCCACGATTAAAACGGATTTCCCTTCCACGGTGGTGGAAAGGTCTTTTAAAATCCGCACCTCACCGCTGGAGGTGGTGGAAGTGCCGTAGCTTGAGACGTCCATAAAGTCGATTTCCATGGGCAAATCGATGGCTTGAATTAAATCCGCCATAAAGGCAAAAGCGCCCTTTAAAATGCCGATGACGATTAAATTTTCGCCGCGAAAATCTTCCGTTACGGCCTTGCCGATGCGCGCAACGGCTGCCATAATTTCTTCCTTCGATACCAATATTTCTGCTACATCTTGTTCAATGGAATCCACGCGAGTTTCTGCCATGATTTTTCCTCCTGTCTCTCGGCTTTTCTGAGTCCTACGACCCACACCACTTCGCCCGCCTCGGTAACGACGGGCCAGCGGTCGCGTCGTCTGCGTTCGATTTTTGCGTCGATAAATACATCTTTTACTTTCTTGCGGCCCACGTTCAGGCGAATCACATCGCCGGGGCGCCTGCTGCGAATCACCACGCCTGCGGGATCTTTGACATAAATAAAATCTTCTCCGTCACCTAAATAGAAGCGGTGGCCCATAAACTCGGCCTTGCCGTCGACTAACTTAGCTTCCGCCTCGGTTTTGCTTTCTTCCTCGGGAATGAAAAAGGCGACGGTGCCGTAGCTTTTTTCCACGCGCAGGCCGGGAAGATCCAGCCCCTTGCCCGTCTGAGTATGTTCTAATTCGTCGATGGCGGCGATGTGCTCGTAGCTGATGTTTTTCACATGGCCCCTCACCTTTTCAATCCCTAGGCGAAAGGCGCGCCGCCTTAGGGCGTCGGGGGCGCGGAAGATCGCCTCATCGAAGAGGACGGATCCGTTATCTTCCCTTGCGAGGGCGGCGTAAAGCTTTTTTGCCTCATTTGACAGATAGCCTTCATCTTCTTCCGCCATCCTCCGAAAAGAGGCCATGACCCGGTCAAAGGCGGGGTTAATGGCTTTCGCCTCGGGGACGATTGAAAGGCGCAGGCGATTTCGCGAGTAGGTGGGCTCAAAATTCGTCTCGTCCAACACATAGGGAATGTCTTTTTCGGCGAGGGCCGATAAAATCGCATCCTTGGTCATGGAAAGCAGGGGGCGAAAGAGATCCCCTTCCAATACGTTCATGCCCGCCATGCCCTTTAGGCCCGTGCCTCGAATCAATCTCAGGAGCATGGTCTCCACCTGATCGTCCAAGTGGTGGGCCAGGGCGATGAGCCCGCCGGGGGCTTTGTGGCGACGGAAAAAATCGTAGCGCAATTCGCGCCCCGCCTCTTCCGTGCCTAATTTATTTTCTCGGGCGTAGGCGCCCACATCGGCCCGCTCGACGATAAGGGGCACGTCCCAGCGCTTGCAAATATCTTCCGTAAAGGCCATGTCCCTGTCCGCCGTCTCCCTCAGGCCGTGATGCAAATGGGCCGCCTTTAAATCAAAGGGGCAGTGCTTTCGGTACTCTTTTAAAAGATAGAGCAGGTACATGGAATCCGGCCCGCCGGAGCACGCCGCGAGGACGTGGCTGTTTTCATGGATGATGCCCTTAAATAGATCTTCCACAAAGGCCTCCGTTCAAAAAAAGAGCGTCGCTCGGCGACGCATACTTTATCTTCTCTTGGTCTTACCCTGTCTTACATTTCGACGTTGCTTGGCGCTTTCAATCTTTTCATTGCTGACCTTCATGAATTTGCTCAACATATCGTCGAAGCTGGACGCATCGGATTTATGGACTTCTCTGTTCAGTTGAACCGCCTGGGGAAGGGGCTTTTTTTGTTCCGATTTCGGTTGGGCCTGTTTCATGCTCAAGGCGATTTTTCCGCCGTCTTCGATGGTAAGCACCTTGACCTTAACCTTTTGCCCTTTGGACAAATGATCCGAGACTTCCTTGACGTATTCATCGGAAATTTCCGAAATATGTACCAGTCCGTTGTGATCCTCGTCGAGTTGTACGAATGCGCCGAATTTCACGATACCCGTGACCACGCCTTCTAATATAGCTCCTACTTCAATTGCCATAGATTACCTTGTGTCCTCCTCATTGATACTTTTCGTGCGATCTTTTTCCTTGTCCACATAAATAACTTCCCGGGGTTTTACCATGCCCAGATCTTCCCTGGCCACTTTTTCGGCAAATTCCATGCTGTCGCTGTTTCGAATGGACTGCCCAGTCGCTTTTATTTCTTTGGAACGGGCTTCAATTTTCTTTTGATTCTCCCGCATAATGGCTTCTTTTTGGCGCGTTTCTTTCCATGTATTGAAACTGACGGCAACGCAAAGGACGGCCACGGCGATGATCGCCCAACGGGCCGTTTGAACGGGAACTCTGTGAACTTTTCGAACCTTTGCCATGCACTCACCTCGATACTACTAGTATCGCACGTTTCGGCGATCTTTTCAATCGTCCGACAGGATTTCGTAGAGATCTTCGGCACCTTTTTTCTGAACATTGTCTTTGATGTCCAATACCCGCACCTTTTGGCTGCGGTTGCCGAACTGCACGGTGACGATGTCGCCGACGGCCACTTCGTCGCCTGCCTTGGCGGTCTTGTCGTTAATGCTGACGCGGCCGCCGTCACAGGCCTCCTTGGCCACGGTTCGTCTTTTAATAATTCGTGCATTTTTTAAATACTTGTCGATGCGCATGCATTCTCCTTTAAAAAAAGGGCCCTTCAGGGCCCGTGGATTATTTATTGACCGATTCTTTTAATGCCTTACCTGCGCGGAAGACCGGAGCCTTCGATGCGGGAATCTTAATAACTTCTTCCGGATTTCTCGGGTTTCTGCCTTCGCGAGCTTTGCGATCGCGAACTTCGAAGGTACCGAAGCCGACTAATTGCACTTTGTCGCCTTCAGCCAAGCTTTCTTCGATGGTGGACAAGAAAGCGTTTAATGCGTTTTCAGCGTCTTTTTTGGATAAGTTGCTCTTTTCAGCGATATTGGAAATAAGTTCAGATTTGTTCATCATAGCCTCCTAAATATTTTTATGTTCGTCGCCTTCATCGGAAAGGGCGTCGGTGAGCCGACCAAGGGCCGTAGCCAAGGCGCTCTCCGCATCAATTCCAAAATGTTCGGCATCGATCAACAGTTTGATAAGTCCTTCGACGATTCGTCGGCTGTCTTCATCCATCCCATCAAAAACAGAGGAATGAAGGGCCTCTTTCGGCAAACGACTCAGGATTTTCTGCCCCCGCATGAGGGCCGGCAGTCCCTCGTAATGACGAAGTTTCTCTGCCAAGCTTTGCTCGCCCCGCTCCTTCGATTTCATGGCTTCCCAATCACTCGCCCCGCCTTTAAAGACGTGGGGATGACGACGGATCATTTTTTCTACCAGAGCTTCAGACAAACTCGCCAACGTAAAAGTGCCTTCTTGCGCCGCCAATTCGGCGTGAAAAACAACTTGAAAAAGGACATCGCCAAGTTCTTCTTCCATGGCGAAGTCATCCTTACAATCGATGGCATAAGCCGCTTCGTACGCTTCTTCGATTAAATGGGCCTTCATGCTCTCGTGGGTTTGTTTCCCATCCCATGGGCAACCCTCCGGGCCGCGAAGCCGTCGAATCAATCGTATAACGTCTTTGACATCTTTGTACGCGTCGGTGGCGGGAATGAAGAGGCTGGTTTCGTAACCGTAGTCGTCGAAGCGATCCAGCATATACACGGGCCGCTTCTCGACAAAGGCCTTGTCTTCGTGCCCGGCGTGAGAGAGGACGAAAACCTCGTGCTCGTCGCCGTACAGCTCGGCCAGGGCCAACTTCAACTCCCCTGCGATCCGAAGATTATACACTTGGGTCACGATGGTGTCCACGTGCAAATCAAAATCCAGATCGGTAAAGTCGTCGCCGTTGATGATCTTCATGCCGTCGATGGGATCTTTCTTTACCGCCGCCAGTACCGGCTCGATAAAGCTCAATCCGTCGACGATGTCGATGCTCGGGTCCTTTTCGAGAAGATAGACCACCGTCTTTTCCGCGATTAAAGGATGACCGGGGACGAAATAACTGATATCTTCGGTCTTCGCCGCCTCTAAAAGATCGTCGGCGATGGCCCGATAGATGGCGTCGAAATCATCCAGGGTCTCGTACAGGTAATCATAACTTTTGTAAGGAATGTGATGGGAGTGAAAATACGCAACGGCATCGTGCGCTTCCGTCCTGAGAAATTTCTTCGACTCGTCGTGAATGGCCTCCAAAGCTTTTACCGTAAGGTCTTTTTCGTTGGTCGGACCGAGACCGACAATTCGTAACTTTCCCATGACGTCCCCCCTTTTACCTTAGTTATTGTACTATTCACGGCGGCCTTTGTCTAGTTAAAAAAGGATTTTTTAGCCCAATGAAGCCATTTATACGGCTTTTCATCCTTTCCTTGTATCATTTGTAAAAAAACAGCCCGTCTCGCGACAAGCTGTTTCTTTTGATCGATGATTTACTTCTTTTCTTCTTTTGCTTTTTTCGCTTCGCCTTTAGCTTGGCTGTTTTGTGCCTTGGCTTCGCCTTTGGCTTTATCTTTAGGCGCTTCGGCTTTTTTCGGCGGTTCGACGGGAATGTCTTTCGCCGTGTTCACCGTGCGTTTAACCTTGGCTTTTTTCTCGAGCTTTTCGTTGTATGCCTTGAATTTGTCGCGAATGACCGCTTCTTTTACGGCGTCTTTCGCGCCCTTGAAATCGCTGGAGATTTTTTCAAGCTTGATAATGTGGTAGCCGAATTGGGTCTTGACGGGATCGGAAATTTCGCCGGGCTTCATAGAGAAGACTTTTTCGTCGAATTCCTTAACCATTTGGCCCGGAGTGAATTGACCCAGGGAGCCGCCGTTTTGTCCGCTGCCTGTATCCAAGCTCTTTTCCTTGGCCAGTTTTGCAAAGTCGGCGCCGCCATCCAATTCTTTTTTAATGGCTTCGGCTTCTTCTTTGGTCTTGACCAAAATGTGGCTGGCTTCGGCAGTTTTAAACTCGTCTTTGTGCTTGTCGTAGTAAGCCTTTAATTCTTCTTCCGTGGGTTCCAATTCCTTCAGCATTTTTTCTTGGTATTGTCGCATGAGGAGATTGGTCTTCATGTATTTTTTCATTTGATCCACGGTTAAGTCGTTTTCTTTCAGGGCGTCTTGCAATTTTTCTTCGCCGCCGTACATGTCGACCATTTTCTTGTATTCGCCGTCGACATCTTTGTCCGTGATCTTAATGCCTTTTTCTTCGGCATCTTGTTTGTAGATTTCGAAGCGAACCAAATTGTCCAGGGTATTTTGACGCATGATTTCGCCCATGGTTTGTTTGCCGTCAGGGGTCTTTTGCATGAGGAAACCGTCGCCGTATTGTGCCATGGCTTGTTGGGCCTGCATCTTGTATTCACGTTCGTAATCTTCAATGGTGATGGGCTTGCCGTTTACCGTGGCGGCAACGTCTTTTTTGCCGCAACCGGTTAAGAGAACCGTCGCTGCCAAGCAGACGACGCCGATTTTTGTCATCGTAGTTTTAATAGTCATAAACATCCTTTCCTTACTTTTCAGATCTTCGTATTATTATACCAAGGAACTACGCCTTTCGTGTGTGCGATTTGTGTATTTTCATAAGATCCAGGACTTTTTCTACATCATCCAGGGCATTTTTCTCCGCAGAAAGGCGAATGCTGTGTTCTGCAGCCATGGAAAAGACCAATCGCTTGCCGAAGACGCTGGTGAGTTCATTTAAAAGGGACAGATCCAGTTCGTAGCCTTTGACGAAGTGGAAGGTGTAGGTGTCGCCTTTTTGCTGAATGGTCTCCACATTGAGGGTGGAGGCCATGTGGCGGATCTTGGCGAGATGGATCAGTTGCAAGACGGCCTTGGGCGGCTCGCCGAAACGGTCGATGAGCTCGTCGATAACATCCCGCACGTCTTCCTCGTCGGCGATGACGGCGATTTTTCGATACATTTCCATGCGCTGGGATTCGTCTTTAATGTAGTGCTTGGGAATGTAGGAGTCGATTAACACGTCCATCGAGGTGTCCACTTCTTCCACGTCTTCTTCGCCCTTGGCACGGCGCACGGCCTGTTTCAAGAACTTAATGTAGAGGTCGTAGCCGATGGCGTTCATGTGGCCGTGTTGGCTTTCGCCTAAGATGTTTCCCGATCCGCGAATTTCCAAATCCCGCATGGCGATTTTGTAGCCGCTGCCGAATTCCGTAAACTCGCGAATGGCGGCCAGGCGCTTTTCCGCCACTTCGGAAATGCTGGCATCCCGCTTGTAGGAAAAGTAGGCGTAGGCGATGCGATTGCTCCTGCCGATGCGGCCACGCAATTGGTAGAGCTGAGAAAGCCCCAGGCGATTGGCCTCCCACACGATCATGGTGTTGGCGTTGGAAACGTCCATGCCCGTTTCGATAATGGTGGAGCAAAGGAGCACGTCGATGTCCCGGTTGTAGAATTGGAGCATGGTGTTTTCCAGCTCCCGCTCGCCCATTTGCCCGTTGGCCATGGCGAAGCGGGCCTCGGGCACCAAGTCGCGCAAGTCGCCGAGCATTTTTTCCATGGAGCGCACCCGGTTGTAGACGAAGTAGATCTGCCCGCCGCGGTCCAGCTCCTTTAATATGGCTTCGCGAATCATCATGGGATTGTATTCCACCACATAGGTTTGCACCGGGAAGCGCTCCCCGGGGGGCTCGTCGATAACGGACATATCTCGAATGCCTGCGAGAGACATTTGCAGAGTTCTCGGGATGGGCGTCGCCGTCAGGGTGAGGGTGTCCACATTCTCTTTTAAAAGCTTCAGTCGCTCCTTGTGCCGTACGCCGAAGCGCTGCTCTTCGTCAATAATAAGGAGGCCCAAATCTTTAAACTTCACATCTTTCGACAAGAGGCGATGGGTGCCCACCACAATGTCCACGGCGCCGATCCTCAGCCGCTCCAGGTCTTCTTCCTGTTCTTTTTTCGAGCGGAAGCGGGAGAGCAGGGCCAGATCCACGGGGAAATTGGCGAAGCGCTCCCGCATGGTGTTGTAATGTTGCTGAGCGAGAATGGTGGTGGGCACGAGAAAGGCCACTTGCTTTCCGTCTAAGACCGCCTTAAAGGCCGCGCGAAGGGCCACTTCGGTCTTGCCGTAGCCTACGTCGGCGCAGAGCAGTCGGTCCATGGGCTTGGCCTCTTCCATGTCCTTTTTTATCTCTTCCGCCGCTTCCAATTGGCCCTCGGTTTCCTCGTACTGAAAAGCAGCTTCGAAATCCTTTTGCCAGGGCTGATCCTCGGTAAAGGCATAGCCCGCCACATCTTCCCGCTTGGCGTAGAGGCGTATCAAATCCTCCGCCATTTCCTCCACGCTGCGCTTAGCTTTGGCCTTGGTGTTTTTCCACGTCTGGGTATTCAGCCGATTGATCTTCACCGGCGCATCGTCGGAGGCGATGTAGCGGTGAATCAAGGCCATTTGATCCATGGGTAAAAAGAGCTTGTCGCCCCCTTGGTAAAACAGACTGATGTAGTCCCGTCGTATGCCCTGCACTTCCAAATTGGTGGTGCCCATAAATTTTCCGATGCCGTGCATTTCGTGAACCACGTAATCGCCTACGGACAAGCTCCCCAGGTCGATGACGTCTTTTCTCTTTCGGCGCCGCTTTCTTTTTTTCGTTTCGCCGAAAATTTCCGTGGCATTTAAAAGGACGAAGCGGTCTTCTTCCATTTCAAAGCCGCCGTGCACGTGACCGGAATCAAATTGTATCACCCCGGGCATTAAGACATCCTTAAGGGGCACGGGTTCGAAGCCCATGTCCCGCACCGTCTCTTCGAGGCGCCGGGTCTTCTCCTCGCTTCCCCCCAGGAGGACGACGGAATAGTCTCTCTCCAAGTAGCGCTTGATTTCTTCTTTAAAGTGGCGCATGCGGCCGCCGAAACTGGTGACGGTCTTCACATTGAAATTGGCGATGCGCTTAAGCTTCACCTTGGCCGGTGCCCGCACAATGTGGCTTGAATAAATCACATCCCGCGCGGCCATATCCCCCTCGATGATGTCGTAGTCGATTTGGATGGCCAAGTGGGATTTTAAAAGCTCCCCGGCCTCCGCCAAATCGCTTAGTGTGTCCACCAAAGACAGCTCCTGCTTCTCTGCTACTTCCCTCATGCGGCGAGGCTCGTCCACAAAGATAAGTGGCGTTTCGTTAAAGTAGTCCACGACCGAAGCCCGCGCATTTTCCGGAATATAGGGAAGCAGGAGATCCGTGTGCGACAAAAAGCTGCGGTCTTTCAGCTTCTCCACAAAGGGCATGAATTTTTCTTCCGCCCGCTCTTGGGACACGCGGCTCAATTTTTTTATTTTCTTCAGATCTTTTTCCATGGCGGCGGCGATTTTATCCCGCAGGGCGTCGTCAAAAATCACATCGTGCACGGGAAAAATCTCCGCCACGTCCACGTCTTCCACGGAGCGCTGGGTCTCGGGGTCGAAGCGGCGAATGGAATCCACTTCCACGTCAAAAAGCTCCACTCGATAGGGGTAGTCTTGTGGCGCGAAAATATCGATGATGCCGCCACGTATGGAAAATTGGCCCATGCCTTCGACAAAATCCACCCGCTTGTAGCCCGAGGTCAATAGCTGTTCGATGAGGGCCTCGGTGTCTACCTCATCCCCCACTTCGAGAGAAAAGGCTGCCTTTTGTAAATAGGCGGGCTCAAGGAAAATGCCGCCTAAAGCTTCTGGCGTGGTGACCACCACCTTCGCGCGACCGTCTAGCATGGCCTGAAGGGTCTTTAGCCTGGCGCTTAAAAGCTCGTTGCTTCCCGCATCTCGCTGGAAGAAAAACAGTTCCCGGGCCTGGAGTTGATAGACGCCTTCCTCAGCGTAATAAGACAAGTCCTCCGCCAATTTCTTTGCCCGGGCCAGGTCGTAGGTGACGAGGAGCACGGGGCGGGCCTGATCTTTAACGATCGTATCCACGGCAGGGGCGATGGCCGCCTCCGCCAGGCCGTAGCAGCCCATGGGGACGTCTCCCTCGCTCAGCCCTTCCAATACCTGTCGAAAGGCGGGGTTCTTTGAAAAAAGCTCATTGTAAATACGCGTCATTTTGCCTCCTAAAAAGCAGCCCCTTGGAGCTGCTTTCTACTTTCCGTTATAGGTATTCATGGCGGCGTCCGCGCCCTCTTTTATAAACAAAAGAATGGCGTCCTTCGCCTTGTCAATGGTGGCATCCATGATTTTTTCCTCCTCGCCGTGAAAGGTGCTGAGGACAAAATCGGCCAGATCCATATGAGGATTTTTCTTTCCCACGGCGATTTTCAGGCGGGGAAATTGATCCGACTGCACTTGGTAGATAATCGACTTGAGCCCGTTGTGGGTGCCGGCGCTGCCGGATTTTCTGAGGCGAATGGTGCCGAAGGCGATGTCGATATCGTCCACCAAAACGAGGACTTCTTCCGGCGGTATTTTAAAGTAATCCATACAGGCTCTTACCGATTGGCCGGACTCGTTCATATAGGTGGTGGGCTTTAAAAGACGCACCTTCTTTCCAAAGGCGCGCCCTTCCCCGTAAAGGCCTTTAAATTTAATGGTGTTTACGGGAATCGTTAAAGCGTCGGCGACGGCATCGATGGCCATAAAGCCCACATTGTGTCTGGTGTTTTTATAGCGATCTCCGGGATTTCCTAAACCGACGATAAGCATATTACACTTCTTCGAAGATCTTGCTGATGGGGCGATCGGTGTTGATCCGCATAATGGCGTTGGCGAGAATCGGTGCCACGGATACGATGCCGATTTTGTCGATGTGTTTTTCTTCCGGCAAGGCGATGGTGTCGGTGATGACGAAGCGTTCCATGACGGAATTGTCGATGCGCTCGATGGCCGGTCCCGAAAGGACGCCGTGGGTGGCGCAGCCGTAGACCTTCTTCGCGCCGTATTCTTTCAAGGCGTCTGCCGCTTTGCAAACCGTGCCCGCCGTGTCGATAATATCGTCTACGAGGATGCAGTCTTTGCCTTCGATGGAGCCGATGACATTCATGACCACATTTTCGTTGGCTTTCGGCCGTCTCTTTTCGATGATGGCAATGGGGGCGCCGTTTAATTCTTCGGCAAATTTACGGGTGCGTGTCACGCCGCCTAAATCGGGGCTGACGGCGACGATATTGGATGTATCGATGTGTTCTTTAAAGTATTTAGCCAGGTAAGGAACGGCGGTTAAGTGATCGACGGGAATGTCGAAGTAGCCTTGGATTTGACCGGCGTGTAAGTCCATGCAGATGACGCGATCGGCGCCGCTCACGGTCATTAAATTGGCCACGAGTTTTGCCGTAATCGGCTCTCTCGCGCGGACTTTTCTGTCTTGACGGGCGTAGCCGTAATAAGGCACGACGGCATTGATCCGGCCGGCAGATGCCCGCTTCAGGGCGTCGATTAAAATTAAAAGTTCCATTAAGTGATCGTTTACAGGGCCCGAGGTAGGTTGGATGACAAATACGTCTCTGCCGCGGACGGAATCCGTAATGTCGATGGCGATTTCTCCGTCGGAGAATTGTTTGACCTCGCAGGCGCTTTGTTTGATACCTAAAATCTTACAGATTCGTTCCACCAAGGGCTGGTTGGAATTACCCGCAATAACGACGACTTCACCGTGATTGTTCATACTAGCTGTCCTTTCTCCGGTTCCAACCGGCGATCATTCTCTGTTCACTTCTTTCTACTGCCAAACTTCCCTCTGCCACATCTTTCGATACCGTGCTTCCGGCGGCAATAAAGGCGCCTTCGCCGATGGTGATGGGTGCCACCAAATTGACATTGGATCCGATGAATGCGTCGTCACCGACGATGGTGCGGAATTTTTCCTTGCCGTTGTAATTGCAAAAGATGACGCCGCAGCTGATATTTACATTTTCTCCCACGTCGCCGTCGCCGATGTAGGCCAAATGACCCGCTTTGGTTCCCTTGCCGATATGAGAATTTTTCACTTCGACGAAATTGCCGATGTGTACATTTTCTTCCAACACGCTGTTGGGGCGCAAATGGGCGTAGGGCCCCATGGTCACGCCGCGGCCCACCACGGATTTTTCCACGACGGACGAGTCGATAACCGCGCCGTCTGCAATGGTGCTGTCTACGATGCGGCTCGCGCCTTGAATCACGCAGCCTTCGCCGATGGTGGTCTCGCCTACCAGGTGGATGCTCGGCCCTAAAATGGTGTCGCGACCGATTTTGACGCCGCTGTCGATTAATGTGGAGGCGTCGTCCAGGAAGGTCACGCCGTTTTCCATGTGGTATTTGTTGATGCGGCGGCGCATGATTTTTTCACAGGCGGCCAATTGCACCCGGGAATTGACCCCGAGCATTTCTTCTTCGTCGCAAATGGTAAAACCGCCGATTTTCTTTCCGCCGTCTTTAAGCATTTGAATGACGTCGGTTAAGTATAGTTCGCTCTGTTTATTATTGGAGCTCAAGTTGCCGATGTTTTCTTTTAATGCCCGTCCGGTAAAGGCGAAGATGCCCGTGTTCACTTCCGTAATGGCTTTTTCTTTGTCCGTGGCGTCTTTTTCTTCCACGATGCCGGCAATGGTGGAGTCTTGGTCGCGTATGATTCGGCCATAGCCGAAGGGATCGCTGACCACGGCGGTCAGTACGCAGGCGTCGAAGTCGTGGCTTTCCACGAAGGCGCGGAATCTGGCGATGGTTTCTTCCTTAAACAGGGGCGTATCGCCGGTCAATATATAGACCATGTCTTCGTCGGAAAATTCATCCATGGCACAGCTGACGGCATACCCCGTGCCGTAGGGGACGCCTTCGCCCAGGGTTTGCTCGATAAACGTAAGCGGCGCGTCGTTAAAGTAGTCCATGACCTCGTCTTTTTTATGGCCGACGATGACCACGGTTTTGTCCATGGCATTGGTGATGCAGTTGTCCACCACATAACTTAATATGGCCTTACCTGCAACTTTGTGCAGCACCTTGGGCATATCGGATTTCATCCGCGTGCCTTCGCCTGCCGCTAGAATAATTGATACATTCACTCTTACACCTCACTCGTAATCCTTCTGGGATCTATTATATCGAACAGGACAAATTCTCACAACTTTTCTTCCCATAAAGAAACGGCGTGCGCAAGGCCCGCCGCTTCGGGTATTTTACTTCTTTTCCAGGCTCCCTCGATGTTATAAATCGATCTTATCTAAAATGCCTTTGGCCTCTGCGATCACCAGACCGTAATTGGTGACGGGAACTTGGGCCTCCTCGGCTTTGGCCACCCGTGCCTGTACCACCGGCCGCTGAAACATGCAGCTGCCGCACATAATGATTAAATCGTAGTCGCCTACATTTTCGGGAAAGCTCAGACCCCGACTGAAATCCACCGTGATCTCATCGCCCAGTCGCTTTCGGAGCATGGCGGGGATTTTCACCCGGCCGATGTCTTCTTCCTTCGGCGCATGGGTGCAGGCTTCCGCCATGAGGATTTTCGCATCCGGAGGCAAGCTGCGCAAGGTCTTTGCGCCGCGGACCATGGCTTCGATGTCGCCTTTGGCACGGGCAAATAAAATGGAGAAGGATGTGATCTTCGACGATGCCGGTTTTTTCTTGTACACTTCCGAAAAGACTTGGGAGTCGGTGACGATCCAATCCGGCGCCTCGGCCAGTTTTTCGATGGCCTGATCCATGGTGTTCAAATCGCAAATGGTGGCGGTAAGTCCTTTGTCGATGACTTCCCTCAAGGCCTGTACCTGGGGCAGAATCAATCGCCCCTTCGGCGCCGATTCGTCTTGGGGCATGACGAAGAGCAGATGCCCTCCCATGTCCATGCCGTCGAAAAGGCCCGGGGCTTTCTTTTTTTCTTTAAAAAGGTCCGTGAGGGCGTTTAAAATAACATTCCGCTCGGGAAAAGGACGATTCAGTTTTAAAACCGGCAGATCTTTTTCCGCCAAGGGCTCCAAAATAGCGTCGCCTACCTCGCCGATTAAAATGGCGCCGTCGATTTCATCCACCACTTTCATGGTGCGGGCCACGCGGGCTTCGCCCAGCTCCGTCTCATCGGCGGTGCCTGCCGTGTCGATAAAAGTTACCGGTCCCAGACCGTCTACTTCCATGTTCTTATACACCGGATCCGTGGTGGTGCCGGCCTTGGGCGAAACCATGGACGTGGTTTGCTCCGTGAGTAAATTCATCAAGGTACTTTTGCCGCTGTTTGTCTTTCCGAAAATGGCAATGTGCAGCCGAAGGCCTCTTTGCGTTTCCATATCAGAACCTGAAATCCCGCTCGCCGCCTTGAATGCGCTTCACGTAGTCCGCGGCTTTTGTTCTTAAATCGTCTCGTTCCACATCTGTTAAGAAGTCGTGGATTTTTTCTTCCCCTAATTCGCGGGTGCTGTCGGCGGCGTAGTCGGAGAGGTATTCCTGCAGCGTCATAATGGCGTTGGGTTGACAGAATTGGGCGATTTGGAAGCTCTTTACTTCTTCCATAAAGGTTTCGCCGGTACGCCCCGCCCGGTAGCAGGCTGTGCAGAAGCTGGGCAGATAACCTAAATCCAAGAGCCAGTGAATGACTTCATCCAAGCTGCGGGAGTCGTCGGTATCGAATTGGGCGGAGTTGTCTTCTGCTCTGTCTTCATCGTAGCCGCCGACGGAGGTTTTGGAGCCGCCGCTGATTTGGGAGACACCCAGTTCCAATGCCTTTCTGCGCATTTCTTTGCTTTCACGGGTGGAAATAATCATGCCCGTGTAGGGAACGGAGACGCGAATCAAGGCGACGATGTCTTCGAAAATATCGTCGGGCACGCCGTTTTCAAATTCATCGGGATCAATGTCGTCGGCGGGGCGAATACGGGGCACGGAAATGGTGTGGGGACCGACGCCCATGTAGGCTTCCAAGTGTTCCGCATGCATCAATTGGCCCACGAAGTCGTAGGGATAATTGTTCAGGCCGTACAAAACGCCGAGGCCCACGTCGTCGATGCCCCCTTCCATGGCCCGGTCCATGGCTTCCGTGTGGTAGGCCCAGTTGGACTTCGGTCCCGTCGGGTGCAGGGCTTCATAATTTTCTTTGTGATAGGTTTCTTGGAAAAGAATATAGGTGCCGATTTCCGCTTCTTTCAGCTTTCTGTAATTTTCCACGGTGGTGGCCGCGATGTTTACATTGACGCGGCGAATGGCGCCGTTTTTATGTTTAATGGAGTAAATGGTTTTAATGCTTTCCAAGACGTATTCGATGGGATTGTTCACCGGATCTTCCCCGAGCTCCAGCGCCAGACGCTTGTGGCCCAAGTCTTGCAGGGCGATGACTTCCTTTTCGATTTGTTCCTGGGTCAGTTTCACCCGGTCCAGGTTTTTGTTTTTGTAGTGATAGGGGCAGTAGACACAGCCGTTGACGCAGTAGTTGGACAGATACAGGGGCGCGAAGAGCACGATGCGATTGCCGTAGTATTTCTTTTTAATTTCTCTCGCCAATTCGCGGAAAGATTCGCGAATATCTTCCAGCTCCGACATTAAAAGAACCGCCGCTTCCCGGTGGTCCAAGCCCTTCATCTTCCGGCCTTTTTCAAGAATGGCCTCTTGCATGGCGCGGTTGGTGCGATTCTTATTGGCCTCTTCCAGCGTGGCCATGATTTCGTCGTGATTAATAAATTCCTCTGCCTTTGCAGACATCTTGTTATACATAATGGTTCTCCCTTCCCGTAAAATCTCCTCGACTCATCACTATTTCATAACCTAAGTTGGCGATTTGCGCCTTCAGTTCCCTTAAATTTTCCGCCGCTTCCAGGGCAAAGGCCGCCTTGTTGTCGTAAAGGGCGTAGCTTTTTCGCACCCGCGTCGGCGACAGATTGGGCATAAACACATTGGCTCCGGCTAAAATGCCCCGATTGCGTCCGTCCTCGGCCAGCGTCTGCATGGCGGTGGTAGACGGAATATTGGCCGTGGGAAACAGCAGACGCAAAATGGCGATGCACATGGCCGTCATCTCGACGCTTCCGTTTTCAAAATCCCGAAAAGGCGTGGCATGATGGCGCACATAGGGACCGATACCGATCATGGCCGGCTGAAATTCCTGAAGGAACATAAAGTCTTCCACTAAATTTTCCGTGGTCTGATAAGGACTGCCCACCATAAAGCCGCTTCCCACCTGATAGCCCAAAGCCTTTAAATCCATGAGGCATTTCAGACGTTTTTCACGGTCCATCTCGCTTGGATGGAGCTTTTTGTAATGCTCGGGATTGTAGGTTTCGTGGCGCAACAAAAAGCGGTCGGCGCCGGCTTCTTTTAAGCGGGCGTAGCTTTCCATGCTTCTTTCGCCGACGGAAAGGGTGATGGCACAGCCCGGCTGAATCTTTTTGATTCGCCGCACCCATTCCATTAGCCGCTCGTCGGTAAAATAAGCATCTTCGCCTCCTTGAAGAACGAAGGTTTGAAAGCCTGCCTCGGCGCCGACGGCCACGGATGTTTCCAACTCTTCCGTGGTGATTCGGTAGCGCTCGACCTCGTCGTTTGCCCGACGAATGCCGCAGTAGTAGCAATTGTTATGACAATAGTTTGTAAATTCAATTAAACCGCGCACATAAATTTTTTTGTGAAAGTGCAGGTCGGTAATGGCGCGCGCCTTTTCAAACACCGCCTCTTCCACCGCCTCGCGGTTTTCGAGTAAATAGCGAATGTCGTCTCGTCCAAGTCCTTGACCCTCATCTACTTTTCTGAATAATTCCTGAATCATAGATCTCCGGCCAGCGTGGTACGCACAGTGACATTGTCCAGCATGCCCAGTTTTCCCGACAGGGCATTGATTCTATCTTGTTTGCCGTCGACGACGACACTGATAAGCGACAATTCGCGTTTCGGGTAGGGAATGCCTAATCGTCCCACAATAATGTCCCGCTCCTCGTGTAAGAGATCGTTGATGCTCTTAATGATTTCACCGGAGCCGGTCTCGACGATTATGGCGATGATTCCCAATTTTTCGTTCATAGACACCTCCTACCTCTTCCTCAAGGCCGTACCTCTCGGAAAAGGAACCTATTCTACTTCTTACAGTCTTCATTTTAGCACAGCAGAGGCGATTCGCCACCCTGTGAGAGAAAATTTAGATATTTTTTTCACCAATCCGCCTCCTCTTGGAATGAGCATTTCATTTTATCCAACAAAAAAGAGCCGGCGATCCGACTCTTTTCATGCCTATGGCTTAAAACATCATTTGGTTCACGCCGATGCCGTCGTTGAACGTTCGATCGATGACACCCTTTATCGGGCGAATGAAAATTTCCGCCGTGACGGAAATCACCGCCGATTGCAAGTGCCCACCGAAGACGCGGCCTTCCGTGTTCCCTAAATTTATGTGGGCATGAAGGTAAGGCGCACCGTCTTTTCTCGAAAGATTTCCAACCAGCGAAGTGACCTCAAAGGGCTCTTTCAACGGGATGTCGTTGTATTTTTTTGCCTTCGTATCCATAATTCCGACCACTACATCGTCAGCGGCACCGAGGCCGTAGACCGTGGCCGCCTGAATATTTTCTTTTTCAGCCAAGTCGAGAATGCTCGTGCAAATTTCGTCGCCGGGGTCCAAACGCAGGGCAATCATGCCGTCATCAAATACTTTGTAATCCATCTTTTTCTCCTTTACTTGTTTCGCTTATAGGGAATCCCGTTGGCGCTGGGGCCGCGGGCTTCGCCGACAAAGACGACCATGGCGAACATGGTAATGATGTAGGGCAGCATATTCAACAAGTCCGGTGCCACTTTCAATGAGGTTGAGCCCATGAAGATAACCAAACCTTCCGCTGCGCCGAAGAGGAGACAGGCCAAGAGGGTGGTGTGGGGTTTCCATCCGCCGAAAATAACCGCCGCCAAGGCGATAAAGCCTTGCCCGGAGATCAGGGTTTCGCGGAAATTGGCCACCACGGCAAGAGACAAGCTGGCGCCGCCGAGCCCGGCTAAAAAGCCCGAGGTCAAGACGCCGATGTATTTGATCTTATACACGTCCACGCCCAAGGTTTCCGCCGCGTGGGGGTGTTCGCCGACAGAGCGAATCCGAAGGCCCAGCTTCGTCTTGTAGAGGACGAAATAGACCAGGGCCACGACGATAAAGGCGATGTAGACCGTAATGTATTGGCCGAAAATAATGTCCGGCGCACTTCCCGAGGGAAAGAGGTGGTTTAATACGCGGGGCATTTTGTTTTTTAAGGGAATGGGCTTGGTCATGGCCGCGCCGTCGAAAAACATGCGGGCGAGGAAGATGGCAAGGCCGGGTCCCAAAAGGTTTAATGCCGTCCCGCTGACCACGTGATCGGCACCGAAGTGAATGGTGGCGATACCGTGTAAGAGGGCGATGGCCATGCCGCCGAAGCCAGCGGACAAAAAGGCGATCCATGGATTGCCTGTGTAATAGCCCACGGTGGCGCCGACCACGGCGCCGATGGTCATCATGCCTTCGAGACCGATGTTGACGACGCCGGTGTTTTCACTGACGACGCCGCCCATGGCCGTATAAATTAAAGGAGCGGCGTAAAGGAGCGTAATGCCTAAAATGCCGGCAAAGCTCATAAGAAGATTATCCAACTTGTTCCCCTCCTTTTTCTTTCTTCGATGCGAAACGCGTGCGAATCCAGTCCATAAATTGCGGCATGGCAATAAACAGGACGATGATGCCGATAACGATGTTAATGACTTCCGAGGGCGTCTTTAGCGCGGAGTTTAATTTGCCGCCGCCGTAGCTTAAGGCCGCAAACAAGATCCCCGAGGGAATGCAGGCGATGGGATGGTTGGCCGCAATTAAGGACACGGCGATGCCGTTAAAGCCATAGCCTTGTTGCGCTGCCAAGAGGCCGATGTTTTGCGACACACCCAACACCTGTACCGCACCGGCGAGTCCGGCTAAACCGCCGGAGATGGCCATGGAAATCATGGTGTTCTTTTTAATGTCGATGCCGCCGTATTCCGCCGCAAAGCGGTTGAAACCCACGGCTTTTAATTGATAGCCCAAGGTGGTTTTCTTTAAGATAAACCAGGCCAAGACGGCGACGATGACGGCGATGAAAATCCCCCAGTGAATGGGCGGATTTAATATGCCGCGGAGAAATTCATTGTTTTTCAGCATGGCCCGTCCGGCTTCGGAGCGTTTCCATTCGTTTAAAATGCGAATGCTTGCCGACGGCTGAATGGTAAAGGAATAGTTGCTGTCGGGCTTTCTTAAAAAGGCTTTGGTAAGCATATAATTGCTGAGATAAAAAGCCACCCAGTTTAACATAATCGACGAAATAACTTCGTTGACGCCTCGCTTGGCCTTAAACAAACCCACGAGACCGCCCCACAGGGCGCCGAAGAGCATGCCGATCAACAGGGCCACGATGCCGTGAATTACCGGCGGCAGGTGGAGAACCACCCCGGCGGTAACGGCGGCGAGGCTGCCCATAATGAACTGGCCTTCCGCGCCGATATTAAAGATCCCCGTTTGAAAAGCAAAGGCCACGGCGATCCCCGTTAAAATAATGGGCACGGCTTCCACAATGGTCCAGGAGAAAAATTTCGGCTTACCGAAAGCGCCGAGGATCATGACCTTGTAGGCCTCCAGGGGATTGACCCCCACCAAGGCAAAGATAACCGCCCCGACCAACAGGCCCAAGAGGATGGACATGCAGGTATAGTAGAGCATTTTTTTATTCACTGTCCACACCTCCCGCCATGTAGTAGCCCAGTCGTTTTTGATCCGCTTCCCCTTCGTTGAAGGTCTTTGTAATGGCTCCTTCATAAATTATGCCGATGCGGTCGGAAAGACTCATAACTTCATCTAATTCAAAGCTCACCAAAAGCACGGCACGTCCCTTGTCCCGCTGTTGCACCAAAAATTGGTGGATGTTTTCAATGGCGCCTACGTCCAAGCCGCGGGTGGGTTGTGCGGCAATTAAAATGTCCGGATCGTCGTCGATTTCCCGGGCGAGAATTACCTTTTGTTGGTTCCCGCCGGACAGATCGCCGGCCAGATAGCGGCTTTTTCTCGGACGAATGTCGAAAGATTCCATTAATTTATCCGTGTGCTCACCAATGGGGGCTTCCTGCAAAATTCCCTTGGAGGAATAGGGCGCTTGGTCGAAACTGTGAAGCACCATGTTTTCCGCTACGGTAAATTCCTGTACCAGGCCCCGCTTGTTGCGGTCTTCGGGAATGTTGTTCATGCCCGCCTCGCGAATGGTCTTGGGCGTGGCATTGGTCACATCCTTGCCGGCGATGACCACCTTGCCTGCCTCGACTTTTCTCAGGCCGGTAATGGCTTCTAAAAACTCGCTTTGGCCGTTGCCGTCGACGCCGGCGACGCCGAAAATTTCACCTTTACGAACTTCCAGATTCAGTCCCTTCACCACTTCCACGCCGCGAACGTCTTTCACGTGGAGATTTTCGATGTGTAGCGCCACTTCTCCGGCGTCCACGGGCTTTTTATTGACCTTAAATTCAATGGCACGGCCCACCATCATTTCGGCGAGGTCCGCCTCCGTGGTGCTCGCTACATCCACGGTGTCGATGCGCTTGCCCCGTCGAATAATCGTGCACTTTTCCGCCAACGCCTTAATTTCCTTAAGCTTGTGCGTAATAATGATGATGCTCTTGCCTTCGGCGGCCAGGGCCTTAATGATTTCGATGAGCTCCTCGATTTCCTGTGGCGTCAAAACCGCCGTAGGTTCGTCGAAAATCAAAATCTCCGCATCCCGGTAAAGGGCCTTTAAGATCTCTACCCGCTGCTGCATACCCACAGAAATGTCTTCGATCTTTGCATCGGGATCGATTTTTAAACCGTAGCGATTGGAAAGGGCCACAACTTTTTCACGGGCGGTTTTTTTATCTAAAACCACGCCCTTCGTCGGCTCTTCGCCGAGAATAATGTTTTCTACCACCGTAAAAGGCTGAAACAGCATGAAGTGTTGATGCACCATGCCCAAGCCTTTTTCGATGGCATCTTTCGGTCCTTGGAAATTCACCGATTCCCCATTGATCTTGACTTCGCCGAAAGTAGGCATATACAAGCCATATAAAACATTCATCAGTGTACTTTTGCCGGCACCGTTTTCGCCGAGGAGGGCGTGAATTTCGCCCTTCTCAACGACCAGGTCGATGCCGTCATTGGCTTTGAAATCGCCAAATAATTTCGTTATCCCGCGCATCTCAACGGCCGGCGCGAGTTTATTCTCAACCATCATTACCCCCTTCATCTATTGAGTTAATTATACACTATGAACAAGGGCTTTTTAAAGGCATAAAAAAAGAGGGACAGAGCCCTCTTTTTTACGATCAAATTTATTTAGCTTTAAAGTTTTTGTAGTCTTCTGCCGTGGCCGGAACCTTGATTTCGCCCTTAACGATTTTTTCTTTAATCGCCTTGATCTTGTCGAGAATTTCCGGTTTTACATTCTTGTCGCTGGAAGGTGCGATATCGACGGTGTCGCCGTCTTTAAGACCGTAGCTCAGGTTTTTGCCGCCGGGGAATTCTTCGCCCTTAGACATACCTTCGAGCACTTTGTAAACAGCGCTGTCGGCACGTTTCATCGCCGAAGTGAGTACATTGTCGGGTGCGATGTCGTTTTGATCGCGGTCTACGCCGATAACCCACTTGTCTTGGTCTTTTGCCGCTTCGATAACGCCGTCGCCTGCGCCGCCGGATGCGTGGAAGATGACGTCGCAACCTTGTTGATACATATTGGTTGCAATGCTCTTGCCCTTGGCAGCGTCGGAGAAGTTACCGACATATTGGCTAACCACGTCGACCTTTTGGCCTTTTTCCTTGGCTGCTTGGTCCACACCGGCTCTGTAGCCGTATTCAAATACTTGAATAACCGTGGATTCTTGACCGCCGACGAAACCGACTTTGTTGGATTCGGTGGTGAGACCGGCAATGTAGCCGACGAGGAAGGAAGGTTCTTCCGCTTTAAATTGGATACCTGCCAAGTTGTCCGGTGCATTTTCGTAGGTGTAGTCTACGATTAAGAATTGCACGTCGGGATTGGCTTCTGCGGCTTCGAGCATGGCATCGCCTAAGTTGAAGCCGGCGGCGACGATGACGTCGTTTCCTGCTTCAAGCAACGTTTCGATGTTGGGCGCATAGTCGTTGGCTTCTTTGGATTCTTGGTAGGATACGTCGAATCCGAAGTCGTCGTGGACTTTTTGCAGACCTTCCCATACACCTTGGTTGAAGGATTGGTCGTTGATACCGCCTTCGTCGGTGACGAAGCCTACTTTTAATTTTTTGCCGTCTTTATCGCCGGCATCGGCTGCGGCATTGTTAGCAGCCTTATTATCGTTAGCTGCTTTGTCGTTGGATGCGCCGCCACAGGCCGTAAGCACGAAAATGGACAGCATCGTCACTGCAAGAAGTAGCGATCTTTTTTTCATATTTTCCCCCTTAATTTGATCTGACTTTATTATAATATGCTTCATACAAAAATTCAACGAGATAAGGTTTTCCGTTAAAAAGAGCGCACCGAAAGGCACGCTCATGCATTATAGATAAAATCCCTTGGGTACGGCGAAGAGATAAGTGGCGATAAGAAAGACCACAATGGCCATGGCCAGCGCCTGTTTGAAGTCCGCCGTCTTTAATTTCAAGCGAGTTCTTGCCATTAACTTAAAGAGCAAATAGCCCACAAAGGCCAACACGGGCATGGCGATGAAAATGCCGCCGTTGGTCGGCGCCTTTAAGCGAAGGGCCGGAAGGGCAAAGGCCAACAGCATCATGGCAACGTAAACCGCGGGGAAAAGGCGCCGCCGGTCCAAAAGCAAGATGGCGAGGCCGAGCATCGTGGATGCAATGGCCGCGACAATGGCGACGGTTCTCACCATATGGGCGCGGCTCATAACGCCTTGATCCATTAGCTCCAAAGTATTGATGTAGATGCCGGATTGATTTTTCGTCGACGTTTCCGGCCGGAGTCCTTTGTCTTCAATGCCCAAAGCATCGGAGAATTTGTCCACTTTCCCATTGGTCAAAAAGACGCCGATGTCGGCCATGGTTCTTCCCGTATAGACGGAAACCGTGGCGGGATCTGTCACGACGGTAAAGGCATAATCTTCCACCTCTTCACTTAAAGGGATACGCATTTCCGAGGTGGGTTGGAAAGTGAGCTTCTCCTTGCTCAGCACTTTTTTCAGCTGTAAATTGTCGTAAACTGCACCGTTAATCTTATCGTATTCGCCCTTGAGCGTCACCTTGCTCTTGGAGCCGTTGGCGCCTTTCGGCAAATACACATTGCGCACGGGTACGCCTAAAACACGCACACTGGTGTCTTTTCCCTGATACTGGAATTTTACATCGTAACGATACAAAACCTTCGGGCCCTTTACGATCCGTCGGGTCACCTGTAAATTGTCGATGCGGGCGGGGTCGTCGAAGATCAAACCGTCGAAGGCGGCATTTTTTTCCTCATCCGACGACAACGCCACTTTATCCATCATCAGGGGCGTGAACGTGAGTAGAAAGCACAATAATAAAAAAACAACGAATATAATTCCATTTTTGAATTGTTTCTGCATAGTCCTCCCCCTTATGCGTACTGATTTTTTCTTATCATACCATATACTTTCACATTTATCACCGATAAATTGAAAAACCTTTTCACGAAAAGGCGGCTATGCTATACTAAAAGCGGAGGTTGACATGACGATAGAAAAAAGCAAATTCTTAAATATACTGAAAGTGATAGACTACCTGGCCATGCTCACCATGATAATATTGGCCTTTATCCATCCCTTCTTTCCCGTCTACGACGAGGCGGGCAAGCTTATGGAAAATGCGGCGCTCCTTCGAATCGCCGTGGTTATCGCCGTCTTATTTGTCGGCATCCCGATTTTCAGCAAGGAAATTACCGCCATTCGCAAAAACAAAAAGCCCTACGACTTAAAAAAGAAAAACAACACGGTGTTTTTGCCCAAAGTCAATTTCTTTTTGGCCGCCCTCTTCGCCGTGGCCACCGTCGTCTTCGTGCCTATGGCCATCGTCCATTACGCCGACAAAGGCCCGCAGTGGCAAGCATTTTACGCCCTCTTCTATATTTTCGTCTACATCGGCATCGGCTCCCGCCTGCAACTGAAGCCGGGGCTTTTTCCGCAAAAAAAGATTAAATCCTGATTAAGTAAAAAGCTCGGCAAAGGCCGAG
>NZ_JBBKBU010000034.1:0-26586 GCF_037892835.1 Peptoniphilus sp. HCN-40583 | reverse complement strand
ACCGCATCGTGCGGTCTTTTTCTTTGATAAGCTTCCCCTCACCTCGTATAAACATAGCGGCCTTCCTCATCAAGTGGAAGGAAATGAAAGCCGTCGCAGTGAAAGGCGGCGAAGGTTTTTTCTTCGAAGGATTCCACGCTTATAAGGTGGGCCGCCAGTTGGCCACGGAGTTTTTTGCAGGTGGCGGAGGGGGCGCGCTTGTTCATACTCGGATCCGTGTAAAATTCCACGTCGATCCACCGGGCCACTTGCTTTTTGTCGATACGCTCGGAAAATTCCTTGGAGGCCAAATTGTAGATGCGACAACCGGCCAGTTTGTCGGTGAAGTTTTTCTTCTGCAAGCTTTTCAATGACTCGCCATCCACGTTCAGGCTTTTGGTGAAATCCAGCCGGTAGGGATTAATGGGCGCATCGGGGGCGATGGGGCCGTAAAGGGCGGAAAGAATCCGCACCCTGTCCCGTGCAAAGGGCGAGAGAAGGATCTCCCGATCCATTTGGCGAAAGGCAAGGCCCCGATAGGTGTCCGCCGCCGCTTTCGCCGTGGGAAGCTCCGCCTTTTGGGTGGCGTCGTAGATGATTCGCGCCTGCTCCCCGCTCAGTTGCAGTTGCGCCGCCAGCGCTTCCAGGCTCATGCGTTGCAAAGCGTGCAGAATTTTTTTCGCTGCCTCGTCCAAAGCGGGCAGTTGATCGCCGAGGGCAAAGTCCATTTCTTTGCTCGGCGAGAGGATCAATAGGCTTTTCATCGGACTCCTTTCCTTTACAAATCTTCCACGTCTATGGCTCTTATGCCTTCTTCCTCTACCATGGCGGCAAAGACGCCTTTTCCCTTTACCAAATGCCCGGTGAAGGTGCCGTCGTAGATTTCTTTCACGCCGCAGGACGGGCTGCGGGACTGCAGAATCGCGAGTTCCGCCCCGGCATCTTTTATTTTTTTCAGCGCCGCCCGGGCGCCTGTGCGAAATTCCGCATCCACGGAGCGGCCGCCTTTTTGCAGTACCACGCCGCCTACGATTTCGGCGGGATCCCTGGGCGTGGGCAGGCCGCCCATGACTTCGGGGCAGACGGCGACCACGGTGTGGTCCTTTACATAGTCCTTAAGCTTGTTTGATTCATTGTTTCCGCCGTTGTATTTGCAGTTTTCGCCAAGCAAACAGGCGCTCACGCCGATAATCATCTTCGCTCCCTTTCTGCGTATTTTTTCTTCATTCGTTCTTTATCTATTCATATCCTATTGGCCCGGCCCTTACGCCCTTTTTTGCATAAGAAAAGCATCCCTCAGGATGCTTTATAGGGTTGCCGGCGTCCGGGGTTTTTACGCTGATATCAGTCTTCCAAAATCGGAATTTTCCGCTTTTTCAAATCGGCCAGATTTTTTTCGTGGTCTTTTTCGTCCACGTAGGCGACGCCGGGAAGGTAAAGGGCGGCGTTCAGGCCCTCTTCCCGAAGGCCCAAAAGGGTTTCGCGAACGCAGTATTCGCTGGCGAAGCCGGCTACAAGGATGTCGCCTGTGACGAAATCTTTCAGCACGTCGCCGGCAGCGTTGGTCCCCAAACAACCGGAGTATTCTTCCACGTCGTCGCGACGGCCTTTTTTAAAGGTGTTTTTGTCATTGGGCCGGGCGCCTTCTCGCGACAGGGTGTAAAAGCCTTGGTAGAGACCGGCGCCTTCGGTATTTTCTACGCAGTGCACGGGCCAAATGCCGCCGTTTTTTTCGAAACTACCGTTGGTGGGGCTGTGCCAGTCCGCCGTGTAGACCACGGCCATGTTCGGGTTGCTTTCGATCAATTCCACGAGATGCTTCAATGCCTCATCGCTCCCCTTGCAGGCCAAAGAGCCCGAAATAAAATCCACCTGTGCATCCACAATAATCAATGTTTTCATGCTTCGCCCCTTCTACATATTGTCCTTCACGGCCACGGCCACCATGTGGGCCTCGGCCCGCACGTCCCCCGCCGCTTCCATGACCATGTCCACCAACACTTTCCGCTCGCCGATTTCCTTCGCCGTGGCGGTAATGGTAACGGGGCTTTCCATGGGCACGGGCTTTTTAAAGTCGATGGACAGATGGGCCGTAATGAAGCGGCCGATGACCGTATCTTTCGTAAGCTCGAGGCCCTTGTCTCGATGCTTGAAATAGGCCGCGGAGGCCGTGCCGTGGCAGTCGAAGAGCATGGCGATCATGCCGCCGAAAAGATTTTTCGGCACGCCGCCGGTGTATTCCTTCCCCGGCATAAAAGTGCAGATACATTCGTCCCCGGCGGGATAGGATTTTAAGTGCAGGCCTCCGTCGTTTTTCGGGCCGCAACCCCAACAGTGTTGAAACCGCTCGCCGTAGGTTTCCTGAATCGCCAATTTATCCATAATACGCTCCTTATCTTTGCAAGTTTGTGCTTCATCAACTTATTTTTACCCCTTCGCCGAAGATTCCATCGCCTTTCCCGCCAAATAAAAGAGGGGCGCCGCGGCCAATTGGGCGGCCACGGAAACGGCGATCATCAACCCCAAATTCACGTCGTAGAGGCTGCCTAAAAGCCAGCTGCCCATAAACCAAAAGACGCCGAAGGCACATTCGAAGAGGCCGTAGCCCGTGGCCCGGGCGGACTTTTCCACCATGGTGGCCACAGCGGCTTTGAGCACGGATTCCTGGGCCCCCATGCCAACGCCCCAAAGGGCGACGCCGAGGAGCAAAAGAGGCAGGGACTCGGCGTAAAAAACGAGAATGGCGAAGGGCGCGGCCACCACCGTGGCGACGACCAACGCCCCGACGCCTTTCTTGTCGAAAAGGTTGCCGAAAATGAGGGCCGCCGCCGCATCCACCAACATGGCTCCCGCGTAAATCAGGGGCAGGGTGTCCGTGGTGATGGCATCGCCGTAAAGGCCCATGTGCTTCGTCACGTGCATTAAAATCAGGGCGTAGTCCATAAAGCCGAAGGCGAAGAGGCTGATCCCCGCCGTGTAAATCTTAAAGGAGCGCTTCAGCTTCATGGGCGCATAGACCGTCTTTCCCCCTTCGAATTCTTCCGGATTCGGAAATTTTCGCTTCGTGGCCAAAAGCAAAATCAAGGTCATGGCGCCGGGCACGGCCAAGACGGCGAAGGCCGCGGAATAAAGCTCGGCCTTGGGCAGTCCCGACTTTGCGCTCATGACGGCAAAGAGGAGCACCGGCCCCGAAAAGGCCCCGATTTGATCCAGCACTTCCTGAATGGCGAAGCTCCTCCCGGCCCATTCCCGGCTCGCGGCAAAAGACATAATCGTATCCTTCGCCGGCTTCTTAAAGGCCTTGCCCATGCGCTGAATAATCAAAAGCGCCGAGGCGGCCACCCAGCCGTGCTCGCCCACGAGCGCCAGAGCCGGCACCGCGAGAATGTCCAGCACATAGCCCCCGATGACCATGGGCCAATACTTTCCCGTCCTGTCCGTGATGGCGCCGAAGACGTAGCGCATGGCGTAGCCCACCAGTTCCCCGAAGCCCGAGACGAAGCCGATGGTGGCGGCGGAGGCCCCGAGGAAGGAGAGATAGGCCCCCCGCATGCTGGCGGCCCCTTCGTGGGTCATGTCCGAAAATAAACTGACCATGCCGAACATGAGGATAAAGGTCATGGCCGGCGAGAGCGTGCGACTTTTTTTCACGATCATCTTCCTTTCTTTTCCCATCATAGACCAAGGACATGGCGCGCACAAGGCGGCTAAAAAAATGCACCATTTCGGCGGATTTTACATTTGAATCCGATTCTTTTATAATCAAATGGGGGTACTTATGACACATTTTTTACTCGGCATCAACATTATTTTTCCCATCTTCTTCGTTCTTTTCGTGGGCTACGGCGCTAAAGAAAAGGGCTTTTTAGACGAGGCCTTCGTAAAGAAAGCCACCTGGATCGTCTTCTACCTGGCCCTGCCCTTGAAGCTTTTCGATAATATGCGCACCGCCACCATTCGCGCCCTCAACGTGCCCTATGTGGCCTATATTCTTTTAGGCATCTCCATCATCTTTTTCGGCACCTGGTTTTTCGCCCGCCTTTTTATTAAAGACCCGAAAAAACTCTCTTCCTTTGTTCACTGCGCCTTTCGCTCCAATTTCGTTTACGTGGGCTTTCCCATTTTAGACGCACTCTTCACCACGCCCTCGGCGGAGCACGTGATGATCATCATCGCCTTCGGCCTCACCCTCTACAATATTTACGCCATTTTTCTACTCACCTACTACAGCGAAGACCCGGACGCGAAAGTGCGCCCCGCCGCCATCGCCTTGAAGGTGTTGAAAAACCCCATGATCATCGGCATCTTAACGGGCCTTGTCTTTAACTTTCTACATATTCCCGTCTACAAAGGCCTCACCGACGGCATGAACCTCCTCGCCCGCCTGTCCACCCCCCTGTCTCTGCTGCTTATCGGCGCAAGCCTGGACTTCTCGTCCCTTAAAGACGACTTGGTCCTTATCTTTGCAGCCGCATCCATTCGCACCGTCCTCACGCCCCTTGCCCTCGTGCCCCTGGGGATCTTGATGGGCATGGGCAAAGTGGAACTGGGGGTCGCCTACGTCTTTTGGTCCACCCCCTGCGCCATTAACTGCTTTATCTTCGCTCGGGAAATGGGCTCCGACTACCAACTGGCCTCGAAAATCATTACGGCGAGCTTCCTCCTCGCCATCATCACCTACCCCATCGGCATCGGCGTACTTCAGCTCGTCGGCATCTTATAATGCGCCACGCAAAAAGGCCCCTTGATTTTTCAAGGCGCCTTCTTTTTTTTGCTTTTATTTTTCGATTAAGGTGGCGAGCTGCTCGGCTACGGCTTCTTCCGTTTCCGCCATGGCGGCCATGGTGCGGGTAAGGAGGTCGTCCGTCTCCCAGCCCAGCATATCC
Organism: Peptoniphilus sp. HCN-40583; assembly: GCF_037892835.1. NCBI lineage: Bacteria > Bacillati > Bacillota > Tissierellia > Tissierellales > Peptoniphilaceae > Peptoniphilus > Peptoniphilus sp. HCN-40583. The sequence continues at coordinate 21,721 of NZ_JBBKBU010000034.1, read as the reverse complement.
GCGCCGCGAAGGATGGTGTCTCGGTCCACGCCGGCTGCAAATTTCTTGTCTTTGAATTTTTTCTTTAAGCTCTTTAGCTTCATGTCCTGCACGGAGCCCGAGGGCCGCATAATGGCGTAGGCGTAAATCAAGCCAGTGAGCTCATCGGTGGCGTAAAGCACTTTTTCCATGGTGTGCTCCGGCTCCACGTCGGCACAGATGCCGAAGCCGTGGCTCACAATGGCGCGGGTGAGTGCTTCCGGTGCGTCGATTTCCGCCAAGAGCTCCGGCGCCTTTTTGCAGTGTTCCTCGGGAAACTGCTCGTAATCCACGTCGTGTAAAAGGCCCGCCACGGCCCAGAAGTCCGCCTCATCCTCGTAGCCCAGTTCCCGTGCGAAGGATGCCATCACTTCTTTTACGGTGAGGGCGTGGCGCAGGTGAAAGGGATCGGTATTGTATTTCATAAGCAGATTCAGTGCGTCTTTTTCATTTACATTCACTTCCTATTCCCCCTTTTTTCTCTCGTACCCGCTTTTTCCGATAAGAATCTTTTTGAAATTATGCCCGCCACTCATAACATACAAAAAGACCGCGTAGGTCGTACGCGATCTTTTGTAGTCATTTTATTCTTTTACGAAAAGAGTACTGCTCTTTTTGTATTCTAGAATACACCTTGTGCCATCATGGCGTCTGCTAAGCGAACGAAACCGGCAATGTTAGCGCCTGCTACGAGGTTGTAGCCTAAGCCGTATTTTTCAGCTGCTTCGACGGACATCTTGTAGATGTTGTCCATGATCATGTGAAGTTGTTTGTCAACTTCTTCTGCGGGCCAGCTCAGACGAGCACTGTTTTGGCTCATTTCAAGAGCGGAACCTGCAACACCACCGGCGTTAACAGCCTTGGAAGGAGCAACGACCTTAACGTTTTCGATGAGGTAGTTCAAAGCTTCGTTGGTGGTAGGCATGTTAGCTACTTCGATGTAGTATTCTACGCCTTTTTTAACCATGGCTTTTGCTTCTTCGATGGTGATTTCGTTTTGGTAAGCAGCCGGCATAGCGATGTCGTATTCTGCGTTGATCCAGGGTTTTTCACCGGGGAAGAAGTCTACGCCGAATTTGTCTGCGTAGTCTTGAACCTTGTCGCGACCGGAAGCACGCATTTCGAGCATGTAGTTAACTTTTTCTTCGGTGTTGATACCGTCTTTATCGTAGATGTATCCGTCGGGACCTGCGATGGTAACGACTTTACCGCCCAGTTGTTGAACTTTCTTGCAGATACCCCAAGATACGTTACCGAAACCGGAAACAGCGATCTTCTTGTCTTTGATGTCTTCGCCGAAGTGATCGAGGACGTTTAAGAGGTAGTAAACTGCGCCGTAGCCGGTAGCTTCGGGACGTACGCGGGAACCACCGAAGCTGAAGCCTTTACCGGTGAAGGTACCGTTTTCGAATTTAGCTTTTAAGTGGCGATATTGACCGTACATGAAGCCAACTTCTCTTGCGCCAACGCCCATGTCACCTGCCGGAACGTCGGTGTCGGGCCCGATGTAGTGATAAAGGGTGCTGATAAAGCTTTGGCAGAAACGCATGATTTCGTCGTCACTTCTACCGCGGGGGTCGAAGTCACTGCCGCCCTTGCCGCCGCCGATGGGGAGGCCGGTCATGGAGTTCTTGAAGCATTGTTCGAAGCCGAGGAACTTAATAACGGATTGGTTAACGGTGGGATGGAAGCGGATACCGCCCTTGTACGGCCCAAGCGCCCCGTTAAATTGGCAACGGTAGCCAATGTTGGTGTGGTATTGACCTTCGTCGTCTTGCCATACAACGCGGAAGCTGAAGAGACGTTCCGGTTCAACCATGCGGCCTAAAAGGTCTACGCGTTCGTATTCCGGATGTTGATCAATAACCGGTTTTAAAGAACCTAATACTTCTTCTACGGTTTGGCAGAATTCAGGTTCGCTGGCGTGTCTTTCTTTGACACGTTCGATTACACTTTCAAGATAGCTCATACAATATTCCTCCTTAAAGAAAATGAGTTGGCTTAATGCCTCGTTAGAAGAGCAAAGGCTTTCCCTTTCGGGAAATAAAAAATGCGGTGACTATTTGCCACGTGAGAACGCCCTCGCTCCAACGTATTCATCATAACACAAGGCAATTGAAATTTCCATGGTGGTTTAGAAAATATCAATCCCCAAAGCAGCCTGAATCCGTGTTATTTCACGGGTTTCAAACGGATCTTGGCAATTTGATTCATTTATCCGTGCTTTTTTAACCGTTCTTTTCGTGTGGTTTTTACGAGAATGCAAAAAACGCAAAAGCTTTTCACGCTTTCGTCTGCGGACTTTCTTCTCCGAAAAGCCATAAGACCCTTTTCCCCCACGCCCTCTGGGCAAGGGCCGCCATCTGTTGTAAAATAGACGGGATGTAAATGTTATGTAGCAGATGAAAGGAGTGCCTATGATTGCTCGTAAGGTCATAATGGTTCGCCCCTCGGCGTTTCGTTTTAATATGGAAACCGCCGCAGACAATGTCTATCAAATTAACGACACGACCCGCACGGCCCGCGAGGTGCAGGATCGGGCGAACGAGGAGTTTTCCGCCGTGGTTCGCGCCCTTGAGGAAGCCGGTGTGCAGGTGGATGTCTTGCACGATAAGGGCGACGACACGCCGGATTCTATTTTTCCCAACAATATTTTCGTCACTTTCCCAGACAAGCTTTTCATCGCCCCCATGTACAGCGAAAACCGGCGGCGGGAGTTTCCCAAGCTGAAGGATCAGTTGGACGCCCTGCTTAATTTTTCCGCGCTGGATGTGACGGATTTTCGCGATAAAAATTTCGGTGTGCTGGAGGGCACGGGCTCCGTGGTTTTGGATCGCAAGGAAATGGTCGCCTACGGCTGCCTCTCCAAGCGCTGCGAAGAAGAGGCTTTTCTCGCTTTTTGCGACACCTACGGCTTTAAGCCTCTGCCTTTTAAGGCCCGCCAACACGACGCGGCGGTGTATCACACCAATGTGATTTTGTCTGTGGCGGACGATTTCGCCGTGGTGGCGGCCGAGCTTCTCACGGAAAATAAAGAGGGGCTCATGGATCAATTGCGCGCCACGAAAAAGACGGTCATCGAGCTGACCGGCGAGCAAATCGATCACTTCTGCGGCAATTGCCTGGAGCTTATGGGCGATGAAAAGCTCTACCTAATGAGCGAAGAGGCCTACGAACACTTCACCGACGAGCAGATCGCGCAGATCGAAGCCACCCACCGAATCATCCACGTGCCTTTGGATGTGATCTCCACCTACGGCGGCGGAAGCATGCGCTGCATTTTGGCGGAAAATTACTGTTAAGCGAACGCGTCACCGAAATCGGTGGCGTGTTTTTTTCGGCTTTCCGCCCACAAAAAAAGCAGCACCCGAAGGCGCTGCTCTTTTTTACCGCATGCGGTGTTTGTTGGTAATATAATCTTTCACGTTGATGACTTTTCCGTCGTCCAGATAGATGTAGAATTCCCAGCGGCTGATGATGCCGATGCCCACGCCCATGAGGGCCGCAACCGGTGCGATGACCGTCCAGATGGCGCCTAGGTTCATGGAGACGTTTAAGATCACTTCGTCTTTTTCGTCCATGACCACGAGCTTGGTGGCATTGCCTTTTTCCCAGAATTCTTTCACGGCGTCGATGACTTCTTCGCCGAAATTGGAAATGGTGTCGGAAATGTCTTCCGCTTTTGTCTTTTTATCGTCTTTGAAGCTGAAGCTTTCTTTCTCTTCGCCTTCGGCTTTTTCTTCGCCCATAAGCAAGCGAATGGCTTTGTCTACGTCGCCGTCGGCGGTAAGCAGGGCTTCACGAACTTCGCCGTAGCTCGCCCCGGTAACGGAAATCACGTAATCGATTTTTTCCATAGTAATCATAAATCATGGCCTCCTTGTTGTCGGAATTGTTTTCTTGTTCTTATTGTACCCGAAAGGCCGTGGGAAAAAAGGACGAGGCGACATTGTTTTACCTTTCTTTACCAAAGGTTAGATTTATTAACCGAAGATTTTCCCGCAAAGGGTTTTGGCCGTATCCGTGCCGGCCAAGCCGCCGATTCCCGTTTCGCGGAGGGAGGCGGGCATGGCGTCGCCCACTTCTTTCATGGCCTTGCAGACTTCATCAAAGGGCACGATGCTGTAGGTGCCGGCGAGGGCCATGTCGGCGCTGACCCGGGCATTGGAGACGCCGGATGCGTTTCTGAAGGTGCAGGGGTATTGAACCAAGCCGCCCAAGGGGTCGCAGACCAGGCCCAAAATGTTCACGATGGCAATGGATGCCGCATTTAAACAGGTTTCCACGTCGCCGCCGTAAAGCTGCGCCAGGGCCGCCGCCGCCATGGAAGAGGCCGCGCCGCATTCCGCTTGACATCCCCCTTCACTTCCGGCGAAGGTGCCGTAGCCGGCGATAAATTGGCCGATGCCGATGGATGTCAAAAGAGCTTCCACCAATTCGTCGTCGGAGGCGTCGATGTCTTCCGCCGCCGTCACCAACGCCGCCGGCACGATGCCGCAGCTGCCCGCCGTGGGTGCCGCCACGATGACGTCCATCTCGGCGTTGGATTCAAAGGTGGAAAAGGCCCGTGCCATGGCCCGCAGGGTTTTTTCGTCGGTGACGAATTGCTTGCCGCTCTTTGAATATTCCCAGGTCTTTTTCCCGAAGTCCTTAATTAAATCGTGTTTTAAATTCGTGCCCGATTCCAAGGTGCGGGACGTAGATTCCTTCATAATGGCCAGCATGTGGTGCAGTTCGTTTAAAATAGCGGCCTTTTTTTCCTCGTTGCCCTTGGATTCTTCTTCCAACACGTAATCTGAAATCTTCCAGTCTTTTTCTCGGCATAATTCAATTAATGCCTTTGCCGTTTTTATCATGACCGTCTCCTTTCCATGGGTTTAATAATATCCACGTATTTCGCAAATTCAAAGCGGGGATCTTTGAGGATCGGCTCCAAAATGGCGGGATCCACGGAATGGGTAATTTCCGTCACCAAAGTCACCGTGTCGTCGATTTTGTTGGTGACCATGGTTTCGATGTTGTAGTCGTTGTTTGTTAAGATAGAAGAAACCAGGGCGATGACCCCTTTTTGTTCCTGATATTGTAAAATAAGGGTAGGGTATTGATTCTTAAAGGCCACTTCGATGTCGTTAATGGCCACGATTAAAATATTCCCCCCGCCGATGGAAGAGCCGGTGACGGACAAATGGCCGCCGTTGTCGTAGAAGAACACAATTTCTACGGAGTTGGGGTGGCGATCCCCTAAATCCGTTTCCACGAATTCATAGGACAATCCCTTTTCCTCAGCAATTTTAAAACTGTCTCTCAGCTGTTCGTCGTCGGGCAGAATGCCCAGGATGCCGCCGACCAGGGCCATGTCCGTGCCGTGACCGCGGTAGGTCGAGGCAAAGGAGCCGTGGAGATTGAAGCGCACCTTGTGAAAGGGGCTGTCTCCGCTAATGGCCAATGCGGCGTTGCCGATCTTGCAGGCGCCCGCCGTGTGGGAGCTTGAGGGCCCCACCATAATGGGACCGACCACGTCAAATGCTTTGTATTTTTTCATAATCCACCTCTATTCGTTATTCTATACTTACCCCGTTTGCGACTGGATTCTATCATCGATTCGCAGGCTTATTAGGAGGAGCCATGGCTACACTTACCGTAAACAATGTTCGCATCATCGATCCCGTATTAAATCGCAATGAAACCGCCACCCTCACCGCATTCGTGGAAGGCCCGGACAGGACCATGGACGGCGCGGGCCTCATGGCCTTTCCCGCCTTTGTGGACGTGCACGTCCACTTAAGGGACCCGGGCTTTACGGAAAAAGAAACCTTGGAAACCGGCGCCGCGGCGGCTCTGCACGGCGGCTTCGGCCACATACTGGCCATGGCCAATACGAAACCCGTCATGACCGGCGATGCTATCGCAGGTTTCTACGCCCGGGCAAAGGCGCTTCCCCTTCACACCTATACCGTGAGCGCTCTCACGAAAGACTTAAAGGGCGAGGTGCTCGTGGACATGGAAGAGGCGGCGCGACTCAGGGCCGTGGGCTTTTCCGACGACGGCTTTCCCGTGGATAATATGGATCTTCTGAAAGAAGGCCTCCTGCGGGCCAAGGCCTTGGATCTGCCCATTAGCCTTCACGAAGAGGACCCCGCCTATGTGAAAAACCCGGGCGTCGACAGCCGCTTTGCCCCCGCCTTCGATCTCGCAGGCGCCGAGGCCATGGCGGAATACAGCCTTTCTGCCAGGGACCTTTCTCTGGCCCACTACCTGGGCGCCAAGCTTGACATTCAGCACATTTCCTGCGCCCTTACCGCCCGGCTTGTGGCCGCCTTCGCCGCATCGGGGGCGAAGGTCCTCGGGGAGATCACGCCCCACCACCTGACCATGACAGGAGACGATGTGAAGACCTACGGCACCTTGGCGAAAATGAACCCGCCTCTGCGCACGGCGGCGGACGCATCGGATCTTGCGACATTTATCGGCCACGAAAATTTCTGCATCGCCACGGACCACGCCCCCCACACGTCGGCAGAAAAAAACAGGCCCCTGAAAGAGGCCCCGTCGGGCATCACCGGCCTTGAGACCGCCTTTGCGCTCCTCTACACAGAGCTGGTGCTAAAGGATAAATGCAGACTGGAAGACCTTATCGCCGCCATGACGAAAATCCCGGCGGATTTTTACAAGCTGCCCCACAAAGGTGTCGCCGGCGGCGAATTCGTGCTCTTCGATCCCGAAGGCGAAACAACTGTGGATGAACCATTTTTCCGCGGCAAGAGCCACAATTCCCCCCTCCTGGGAAAAACATTGAGGGGCAAAATAAAAGGCATTTGCGTGAAAGGCAAATACCATGCATTTGAATAAGCAATAAAAAAGGTGTGCGCCGTGCACACCTTTATTTATTCACTTGCCTTTTTCTTTTGAAATTTTTGAAAACCGAGCATCAGGGCCAGGCCCACAAGATTCAGCGCCGCCGCGATGAAAAACGCGGGGCCGTAGTCGCCGGCATTGGCCTGTTTCGCCGAAGCGGCGAGGACGGGGCCGATCACTGCGGCAATGCCCACGGCGGCAAACATATAGCCGTAATTGCTTCCGTTAAAGGTGGCACCCCAATTTTCCACGGTAATCCCCGGGAAAATACCGAGAAAACCGCCGTAACACAGGGCGATAAGCACGATGCCCGTTACGGAGATCACCGGCGAAATATTTAAATACATGAGCAGCATCCCCACGGTGGACACGGCAAACATCATGCTTACCACCGGGTAGCGTCCGAAGCGGTCGGACATGGAGCCCCAGAAAATCCGACCCAAGGTGTTGGACAGACTCACGATGGAAACCACCGCCGTGGCCATGGCCAAGGGATAGCCGATGTGCTCCTGCGAAATAGGCGAGGCGTGACCGATAATCATCATGCCGCTAATGCCGCCGATGGCATAAATTACCCACAACACCCAGAAGCGGCCCATGCGAAGCATTTCCGAGGGACGCTTGTCGCCTTCGGGAATCGCCCCTTGCGCCTGTTTTTCCTTCGGTCCCACCAAAAGCAGGGACGCGGCGCAAATAATGATCAAAATGGCGATGCCCAAATAGCGGAAAGCGTGCAACACGCCGAAGGAGCGAATCAACGCCGCCGCAATGGGCGCAAAGACCACGGCACCGGAGCCGAAGCCCGCCGCATTCAGCCCGCTGGCGAGGCCCCGCTTGTCCGGGAACAAAGCCACCGTCGTCGCCGTGGTGCAGCCATAGGCCATGCCGATTCCCGCCCCGGCCACCAAGCCGTAAGACAGGTAAAGCCAACCCAAGCTCGTCGTAAACGAAGTTAAAATAAAACCTAAACCATACAACAAACCGCCGACGAAGGTAATCCGCCGCGGCCCCTTCTTATCCTGCAGCGGCCCGAACAAAATCATGCCCACCGGCCCCATGCCGAAAGAAATACTAAAAGCGATGGTCGCCTGCGCGTGCGTGAAACCAAACAACTCCACCAAAGGCCCCTGGAACACGCTCCACGCGTAACCTGCCCCGAGGCATAAATTGATTACCACGCAGGCGGCGAGCACCAACCAACGATTGTGCGTCTTTATAGTCACTTCCTCTCTATGTTTGTTAAAAAAAATGTGTAGTCCTTGATAGTCTAATATATTTTCCCCCGAAGGGCAAGGAATATAAAAGGCCCCGCGACGGAAAACCCAAGGACAAACGACAAAAGCCCCATAAAAAAACAGAGAAAGGCCGCCCGGCCCCGCTCTGTTCCTTCAATCGCCTAAAGAGGTTGCATCATCTCCAAAATAATTCCGTCGGGATCTTTAAAATAAAAGGCCTTGCTTTTTCCGAAGCCCTGGTCCGTAAAATCGAAAGCCACCGGCGGCGACAAACAATCCACGCCCTTTGAAAGAAGCCTTTCGTAAACGGCATCAATGGCGTCGGTATAAAAACACAGCTCCGAAATCGACGGCGCAAATAAACCCGGAGCCTCCTTTTCAGCAGCGTCGCCGACAAACTGAATCAGCTCCACCGGCGGCGCCTCCACGTGGCGGGAACCATTTAAATAAGCCACCCTCACCTTGCAATCCTTCCTTTGAAACAGCGCGTCCGTAGCATCCCCGGTCATGACCATCTCCCCTTGATAGGTAAGGCCGAGAACATCGCGATAAAAAGCAACGGATCGATCCAAATCCGATACCGTAAGGCCCACGTGATAAATCCTTCCGATCATAAGAAACCTCCTATATCCCTTACCAAAGACCAGGCAAGGGATCTTCTTAGTTATGTTTATCTTAAGTGTAGTCTAATCGAAACCACATGAAGAGGCTTATGGGAGAAAGCGACGTAAGGTCTGTAAGCGATGGGCTTGATTTTATTCAAAGCGACATGGTTCTAAAACACCGGCAACCTGATTAAAGTCATCGACCGCCTTTTTCCCGACTGAACATTTTATTTCGTCCCATTGGTTTCCTTCAAAATAATTATATAAACCCTTTCGAGACCGATGGGCACGGAGCTTTCCGGTTCCGCATTTTTTATTTCGCCGCCGAAATAAACCACCACCGTCTTTCCCTCAAGGCCTTCCGTGCTGACAAATCCATCCTTCCCGTGATCTAAATTTTCAATGGGCAAGGCGATGGGCTTGGTCAATCGCGCCTTAAAATAAAACCCATCGTCCACCTCCGTCGCCTGGACGAGAAGGGAATCCTCTTCCGCGTGTATGACCTTCGCCGTAAAATGGGCAACCCATTTGGGAATCCTATCGCCGTCGTTCTTTAGGTTCAGGTCCTTAAACAAAATCCACCGATTGTTCAATCGAACATTCATATAGCCCTTCTCCCATAATTGGTAGTCATAGCCTGTGCCGAAATTCGATTGATCGTCCCTTACGGGCTTCTTGGTTCCGTCGACGGCGGTTTTTATTTTGCCGTCTGCCGTGCCGCAGGTGGCCATGGCATTTTCATAGCCCGTGTCCACGTAAACGACCCCCGCCACCTTGACCATGGGCGGATAATTATGTTCTGCCTTTTCGTTATCTCCCGGCTTTTCGGCAGCCATACCGGCGGGAGCACGCTCCTTACCTGAATTTGTAGTTTCACTTGTGTCGGCCTTCGTACACGCGACGGAAAAAGCTGCGACAAGGACCAGGATAAGGGAAAGAATTCTTTTCATGTGCGCCTCCTGCATAGTATTCATTCTCGTACACGCAAGGGATGAGGGTGTTTTCTACTTCCGATAATGTCTATTTATGATTTCGATCCACGCACCCGCGAGGGGTGCGACTACCCAATGCGCCCTTCGCGGCTCTGATTGCGCCTATTTCAATCCACGCACCCGCGAGGGGTGCGACACACTGATAAACGCCTACAACCGGGCAATCAGCGAATTTCAATCCACGCACCCGCGAGGGGTGCGACCCGGTGGATTCGTGGCACTTGGGGCGCATGGAGTGATTTCAATCCACGCACCCGCGAGGGGTGCGACAACACTCTGCGCTATCGCGTCAGAGCCAGAAACTATATTTCAATCCACGCACCCGCGAGGGGTGCGACCCATTGAGATCATGTCGTATGAACATTTAACGCTCATTTCAATCCACGCACCCGCAAGGGGTGCGACTTGATGTAGTCTTCTTTCTCGTCCCGGTCCTTCCCTTATTTCAATCCACGCACCCGCGAGGGGTGCGACTATATGTGTACCGGGATTTTTCCGGCTTAGGCAGATTTCAATCCACGCACCCGCGAGGGGTGCGACCCACCCCCAAAAGCAAGTTACCAGCAAGTTACTAATTTCAATCCACGCACCCGCGAGGGGTGCGACCGGGACCATGGAATGTCCGAACTGCAGGAGCCGCTTTGACATTTCAATCCACGCACCCGCGAGGGGTGCGACCTTTAACTACTTTAACGTATTTTCCTTTTTCGGAATTTCAATCCACGCACCCGCGAGGGGTGCGACAACTACACAACAGGAGGTATAAAATGTTTGACAAATTTCAATCCACGCACCCGCGAGGGGTGCGACTAATGTGCCTAAAAGTATCATGTTTCCTGTAAACAATTTCAATCCACGCACCCGCGAGGGGTGCGACTGATCGCTGTATTTTTTCGGAGTATGTGGCTCTTTTATTTCAATCCACGCACCCGCGAGGGGTGCGACCAATCGCTCCGTCAAGCTTTCCTTCGTATCCTGAAATTTCAATCCACGCACCCGCGAGGGGTGCGACACGACGACGGAAACGACGACGGAATCTGAGACCGTATTTCAATCCACGCACCCGCGAGGGGTGCGACGGCCCAGTAGCGATAAGCTCCGTCGGGCCCGGCGGTAATTTCAATCCACGCACCCGCGAGGGGTGCGACTGACCGAATATCAAATTCTTCTTGCATGGATCCCTTATTTCAATCCACGCACCCGCGAGGGGTGCGACTCAAGCGATATAATAAAGACAAGATAAAGGTAAGGATTTCAATCCACGCACCCGCGAGGGGTGCGACCCCACCCCGCCAAAGGAGACTCCAAGGACACAAAAAAATTTCAATCCACGCACCCGCGAGGGGTGCGACGCCTTTAAAGTTTATGGAAATGAGATTTATTTGCACATTTCAATCCACGCACCCGCGAGGGGTGCGACTGGACCAATGTCGGGCGCGTAAAAGGCGAGAAAGGCATTTCAATCCACGCACCCGCGAGGGGTGCGACCAAGAGCGTCTACATTTTCTTGTGGTTGCGAGAGATTTCAATCCACGCACCCGCGAGGGGTGCGACTAACTTTTAAGTTCTCAACCCATGCGTATTCATCATTTCAATCCACGCACCCGCGAGGGGTGCGACCAGTATCCATGTAGGAGGAGCGGGAGCGCTGCGCCATTTCAATCCACGCACCCGCGAGGGGTGCGACGCACCACCTGCTTATCGTCCACAAAGTAGTGGGCGATTTCAATCCACGCACCCGCGAGGGGTGCGACGGCTGCACTTTTAAAGATGGAACATCTTTAACTAAAATTTCAATCCACGCACCCGCGAGGGGTGCGACCCGATCGACAATAGCGACGTGCCTTTTTAGGAGGAATTTCAATCCACGCACCCGCGAGGGGTGCGACGCGACGCCTTTATTCCCGCTCACATTGTAAGGGTAATTTCAATCCACGCACCCGCGAGGGGTGCGACCACGACCGCTTCGACGGCAACGTGTTCCAAGAGGATTTCAATCCACGCACCCGCGAGGGGTGCGACGGATTTTAAAATAATAGGGCCGGCCATTATATTCATTTCAATCCACGCACCCGCGAGGGGTGCGACCTATATATCTATAATCTTGGCCCCCAGTCCGTGAATATTTCAATCCACGCACCCGCGAGGGGTGCGACTACTGACAAAGGAGGTTTGGGCAATGGCCAAACAAAATTTCAATCCACGCACCCGCGAGGGGTGCGACCGAGAAATGATCTTGGGCGGGCGCGTCGTCTTCCTATTTCAATCCACGCACCCGCGAGGGGTGCGACTAACTGGATTGGCGGCTGGAAATCGTGGGGGAATCATTTCAATCCACGCACCCGCGAGGGGTGCGACCGTAGCTAATAACGCAGTCAAAACCTATCTGCGAATTTCAATCCACGCACCCGCGAGGGGTGCGACAATGTAACCCTTTACAGAGATTTTCCCGTCGAATAATTTCAATCCACGCACCCGCGAGGGGTGCGACCCTTTTTGTTTTGGCAGAAAGCATCCACAGGCCTATTTCAATCCACGCACCCGCGAGGGGTGCGACGCGCCAAATCGCCGATATTAATGTGTTGCTTGTCAAATTTCAATCCACGCACCCGCGAGGGGTGCGACTTTGCGTTTGCGTTGTCCGCGTACTTAATCATACATTTCAATCCACGCACCCGCGAGGGGTGCGACGAAGATGAGTATGACAAAATCATATCATCGGCATCATTTCAATCCACGCACCCGCGAGGGGTGCGACTTTTTTGCCGCCTTCGTCCATAAATGTTAGGACTATTTCAATCCACGCACCCGCGAGGGGTGCGACTTCATATGAGCCACTTCGTATTCTGCAAGACTACATTTCAATCCACGCACCCGCGAGGGGTGCGACTCAATTGTGAAATAGACAAGTTAGTAGAGCTAAAAATTTCAATCCACGCACCCGCGAGGGGTGCGACGATGTCGGTGGACGAATTACTTCGTCGGGCATCGATTTCAATCCACGCACCCGCGAGGGGTGCGACAAAGGGAACAAGCCACTTTGACAGGTTTGAAGTCATTTCAATCCACGCACCCGCGAGGGGTGCGACAGGAGTGGCTCTCCAAATATTGCACAAATGCCGCATTTCAATCCACGCACCCGCGAGGGGTGCGACAGGCGAGACTAAGTATTATACGTTTGTGACGGTAATTTCAATCCACGCACCCGCGAGGGGTGCGACCTTATCGAGAAGATCAGCGATCTTTGCATCTGTAAAATTTCAATCCACGCACCCGCGAGGGGTGCGACAATAAATTGGTTTGAGGTTTGGAGGTATTATTTATATTTCAATCCACGCACCCGCGAGGGGTGCGACCTCAGTCGATTGGTTTAGAGCCGAGTTGGAGATATTTCAATCCACGCACCCGCGAGGGGTGCGACTCTTGCCCTGGTTCCTTAGTTCTCGGCAATACCCATTTCAATCCACGCACCCGCGAGGGGTGCGACGGTACAGGGGGCAGACGTTCCGACTTGGAAAGACTTATTTCAATCCACGCACCCGCGAGGGGTGCGACTTTGATGCATGCCTTGCTCAGTCCTTTTGTAATTATTTCAATCCACGCACCCGCGAGGGGTGCGACTGTATTTTTTAGCCCTTTTCCGGGCTTTTTTCATACAGCTAAGTCATTTTTAAGCGTTTTGTCGCTTTTTTCCGGGCTTTTTTGTGAGGCGGTCTCGGCGCTTTTCTGTTCAGCTCAACCTCTCAAAGCATCAGTAGGTCTGATTCGGGGTTGTAGCTATCATCCAATCCCATGGTCTCGACCCGCCGCTCCCAATGTTTTCCCAGGTTGTAGATTCGTATGGAATCTTTCTTTGGCTCAATTATACCATTTAATTTGGATTTGACGGTCACCAAGGTTGCAGGATCAATGTTGAGCTCAAAGACGGAATTCTGTACGCGTTGGCCGTAATCCGTGCACACTTTTGCCACTTGCCTCAGGCGCTTTCGCCCTTGAGGGGTGACGGTTTCCACGTCGTAGGTGAGTAGTATTTGCATTTAACCTCCCATCATAAATGGCGGATAGGCCTCAATGTCTTCGCGCAGGTAGGCGTTCAATAATTGTGCCTGCACATGGGGCAAGAGACCCAGTTTGATTTTTTCTTCTGTAAAAGGATGAGTGATTTCTTCTTGCCCGCGTTTGTTCCACTGGTTGAGGGCAATTTCTCTTCCTTTGTCGTTTAGCAGGCAGGCGCCGTTCTCTTTCACTTCGAAGTGGCGTTTGTCAATGCGATTCAGATTTACTAAGGAGAGACAGAATTTATCTACGACAAAGGCGCGCATCTCTTCGATCATGTCCAGCGCCATGCTGACTCGCCCCGGTCGATCGGTATGGAAAAAACCGGCGTAAGCATCGATGCCAACACCTTCTAAGGCTGCCGCCGTTTCGTTGGCCAGTATGGCGTAGAAAAAGGAGAGCAGGGCGTTAAACCGATCCATGGGCGGCCGCTTGCTTCGTTCGATGAAGTAAAAATCGTCTCGTTGTTTCACGATGAGCTCGTCCAAGACGGAAAAGTAGAGGCGGGCAATGACCCCTTCCATGCCCCGCAGACTGTCTTTATCGTTACAGGTTTTAATCTCCGCCATCCAGGTTTTCATGGCGTCGATGGCTTCTTGCACACGTTCGGAATCCAGGGTTTCTTTGTGGTCCAACCAGCCTCGAATCAACACTTTCCGCGAATTGTAGGCTTTTGCATAGATCATGTTTCTGGCCACATCGATGGAAGTCTCGGATTCTGCCAAGCGGTACTGTTTCTTGCGGGTGTGAATGTTTCCGAAGGAAGCGCCTACGACTCTGCCGCAGTATTTGCCGTAGGGGGTAAAGAAGGTGATGGGCACGTGCTCTTCCATGCAGAGTTTCATTAAGTCCGGGCTCACGCCCATGTAGTTGAAACAGACGATTTGCCGCAGGATGTGAATGGGAAAGCGGCCCATGCGTTTCCCCTCCAGGGTCACCACCACATTGAGTCCTTCTTTTCGCAGGTAATAGTCCGGATTGGTGACGTATAGGACGTTCAGGAGTTTTTTCATAGTTCCGCCTCGTAAATGTATCGTTGGACGTTTTTTGCTTTTTTGGTAAGCCGCGGGCGACAGTCGTCGTAGAGGGAGCATTGGGTGCAGTTTCTAAAGAATTCCGCTTTGGGAATTTCCTGCTTCTCGTAGCAATCGTGCATGGCAAGAGCCGTCTCAGCGACTAGCCCACGCAGCTCCGGGGTGTAGATTACTTTTTCACGGGAATCCGACTCGTGATAATGAAGATAGCCGTAACTCATGTGCACGTGCATAGTCTCTTCAACGCAGATGGCCTGTGCCATAAGCTGAGCCTCGTCGTAGTTGCCTTTTTTCTTTTTGCCTCGCTTGTATTCCACGACGATGGGCATCCATTTCCCTTTTCGCCCTTTTAAAAGAACGCCTTCTTCTCCCTCATGAAATTCAATGGCGTCGAGGCGACCGGAAAGTCCCAATGTCTTGGAACTGACGTCCATTGCCCGGGAAATGATCCGATCTTTTCTTTTTTCTTTGATGAAAGGCTGATCGACTTTCTCATGAATCAGCTGGCCTTCGGTTGTGTAGCTGTTTTCGCTCCACACTTGCTCCACATGGATCAGGGCCCACTGGCGCTTGCAGAATAAAAAGTGCTGAATGCCGCTTAACATGAGAAAGTCGTCTTCTCGATACATTTTAGAGCCCCGTGAAATGTTCGACGCTTAATCCTTCTTCTTCGAATGCTTTTAATTTTTCTTCGTCCAATCGGAAGTTGTAGTCTTCGTAGCGGCGCTTCATGGTGCCTACGCCAAGTTCGTCGTGTAAAAGCAGGTCTTTAATCTTGCCGCTGGATACATCGCCGACTTTCGACGAATGATTGAACCAATAAATGTCCTTTACTTCCATGGAACCGTCCGGCCGGGCGGCGGAAACGTCGTTGACGAAGAGGGTGCGAATGCATTCTTTAAGAACATTCAGGTCTTCTTCGTTGAATCCGGTCTTTTCGGCCAAATAGCTGTTCACGCTGCCGTTGACCACGTAAACGCCCCAATCCACGTAATGCTTGCTTCCCATGGTGTCGGCACTTCGAGTTTTTCCCGGGCCCGGATCCATGCCGCTGACGCTCTTGGTGATTTGCATTGTGGTCGTTTCGATGGGATCCACGGATTTTCCTATAGAAATGCTGACGGGGCCGCGAATGCCCAGGGCACGTTTTTGATAGGTAAAAACTTGGCCGAATGCGCGAATATCCATCCATTTTTCGTTGGCTTGCTGTGCTACCTCTTCATCGGAGGCTTCTTTCTTGAAGTTGGCCTCAAAGCGCTTTTGTAGTGATGTGAAGCCGTCGTCACACCGTTCCGCCGCTTTCACGAAGATGGCGTGGTCCATGTCCTGCATGCGGTTTCTGATTTTCCGCTTCAAGCACACATCGCTGATTTCGCCGTAGCCTCTGCCGTCGATGCGAGGCATGTTTCCCGTCAGGGGATCACCGTTGGGATTGGCTCCTTCCACTTCGATGGTAAAGATAAAGTCGACTTTATGGTTAATCATGATCTACCTCCTCGGTTTCTTTTACGTCTTTGTTTTTCCCGGAATAAAAAGCTTGTCTTTGAGCCTCGTAGCCAAAAATGAATCCGTAGTCCAAGGGTCGGTTCACTTCCACTGAATCCATATCGTAGCTGTCATGGAGCATATTGGTGGCTTCTTGAATCTCGCGCGTCGCATTAAAATACGCCATTCGCTTTAGTGCTTCGTCGCTTCTTTCCAACTTCCGCTCATAGGGTTTAATTAAATTTCTTAAGCGCAACATCATGGTCGCCGGCTTATTGGTGTAGCTGGTCCACATTTTTTCTGCATTGGTGCTTCGTCCGTCTTTTTCGCCGAAGGTACTCTCCTCTAAGTACTCGAATGAAGCCAGCAAGCGACCGAATAAGTAGGATCGATCGGTGTTTTCTCGATTTAGCATAGCGTCTTTAATCCCTCCCTTATCTTTTAACACGGCCAAGGCGCAAAACAGCACTTCCATCCACGTCTTGTCGTAGTTTTGTCGGTGACGAATGTTCACGGCCAAGGCTTTTTCGAAATTTCGTGGCACGGCGCGCCCTTCCACAAGAGCCGTTACGATGTTTTGGTACTGATTTTTCAGAAAATCATTTTTTGCTATTTCTAACATCCCGTCCCGCTCCACGCCATAGGCGGCCAGTACTATGCGCCTCGGGCTCGGCGTAAACTCCTTGCCCCGATTTTCATTGCTGAAACCGCGCCAGTGGTACTTTTCCTGCCACGCTACCAGATTTTCTTTTAAGCGGGATGCACTCAAAGACCGAAAATACTTGGCGGCCACACGCCCGTTGCTGATCTTGTCGAAAATGGCGATGTAATAGGTTGCATCATCAGAAAACAGGCGCTTGCCGTTGGTAAAGGACTTGACGATGTCTTCTGTCATTTCATCGGCGACCATGGATGCATCCGACTTTTCTTGCTTCAAGGCCAGCAGGCGGTTTTTAACAGAAGATGCCACTTCCGCGGATTTCGTCGGATTAAATTCCGCCGCGTTGGAGAGATCGTCGGAAAACCAGCTCACCATATTGGCCTGCTCGCCGAGCCAGCGCCGCGTTCCTTGTCCCGAAAGTAAGTACTTGGCCATGAGATGAATCTTTTGACTCGTTTCCATGCCTATTTTTATGCTCTGATCCGCCGTCGTAAAACGGCCGCGGTAGTTTTCGTCATTGGCGGTAATTTGCGACACCAAACGAGCTGTACCAATCAAAGGTTGATGCTTGATACAAAGGTAATCTTCCTTACCGCTTAAATTGCAAATGATCTTTTCCTTTGCCGGATCTTGGGCATTTTGGTATTCCACATAGTCTTTGTAACGCTCCTGCAACACGATATTTTCACTTACGGAGATATTCTTCATGCCCTCATAATTTTCGATGGAGAAGGTGAAGAAAACTTTCTCGAAGTCGATGGACGGCGCGCTCTTTTTTGATTTTTTCTCTTCGTCTTCTTCGGAATCCTTTAGCTTCTTTTTTACCGCATCGAGCATGCCCGGCTTCTTCAAAAAATCTCGAATGATTTTCACGTAATCGTTTGCATCGTAGGCCAACCAGTTTTCCATTTGTTCAATATAGGCGGCGCTTCGCTTTTCGCCGTCTTGAATCACGTAGGAAGCGGAATCTACCAACGGGTGGGGCGCTACGCCGCTGCTTCTGGCGACGGAATCTTCCGTGACGGGAAATTGAATCGTTTCTCCATCGGGGAGAACGCGGGCTTCCAATAGGATGCTTTCTTTGCTCAAGAGAAGCTCGATGATATTCTTGCCGTTGGATTTCATGGAATTGTAGTACATCGGCAACAAGGTATTGCCGAAGTGATCGGACTTTCCCACCATATCGTGCTCTAAAGCGTAATCGTAGGAATCCAGTAAGGCTGTCAATAAACTCATGTCTCACCTCCTTTAATAGTCTTCCAGTTCTTCGTCTACGGTCTTTGTCAGCGTCGGCACTTTAAAATCGTAATTTCGGACGTCCCGCAAGATACCCTTGCCTTTTAGTGCATTGTAGTCGATGCGGCCATTTTTCATGTTGATTGGCACGTATACGGCTTGAAGCATGCCGCCCGGTTCCGTGGGATAGATAAATTCATTGAACATAAGCCCGAAGCCCAAGGTCTTGTCGTCGTAATAGCCCGGATCGTTTTCGTATTGCTCTACCTTCAACTCCTCAATGTAGCCGGCGCACTCGCTTGTGCCGAGAAAGATCGGTCGTCTGCCGCCTCGCTTCAGGGAGCGAGCCGTAATGGCTTCGTGTTTGTTGAAGTTGCGATCGCCTTTTAGATCGTCTCGCGTTTCATTCCACTCGAAGTGAAATTTAATGTAATAACATACGTCTTGAAGATAGGTGTATGCACTGAGATCACTAGCGTAATTTTTTAGTAAGAGCCGCGTGCCTTGCGTGTAAGACTCGATCTTGTGCATGATTCTGACTTCGTCCACCACATTTTTTAAGACGGGCTTAAAGTAGTTGCCATCGACGATGCCGCGAAGCATTTCCCGAGTGGGCACCATGGCGCTCATCTTCTCTCCTCCACTCTTACTTTCAGGAGACGTGATCAACGCACGATCGCCATAGACTTTCGCGTAGAAAAACTTTGATTGATTCATCGGTTCACCTCCTTTCATATTCATATTATTATAAAGTAATTCAGAGTGTCAAGCTTGAATCGATTAGACGAAATCTACATCCATCTGATATACTGAAAACATCAGCTGATGCTGCGGATTGAAAGATATTTTTATAGAGAGAGGCCGTTACGGCCTTTTTTTATTTACATCATAATTCCCCCCTCATAATCCAAATTTAATCCAAAATCCTTGTCGTAAAATTCCTTGGGTAGGACCTGCACCATGCCGTCTAAAATCGACTCACAAACATTCGTCGCTTTTTTCGGCAAAGGCACGGTATAGCGCGCGAGGCTGCGAATCATTTGGCGCGCCTCTTTTAGCGCCTTCGGGTCGAAGCGCGCGGAGCCCATTTCCATGTCCCGCAGGCGGTTGACGGCTTCCTCCGTTTCCTTACATAAAACCACCGCCACGTCTTGCGCCTCGTCGATGAGCTCAAATGCTTCATAGGCTTCTTTAAAGGACTGAAAAAAGTTGATGACCTTGCCGTCTTCCAGAAGGACGCCGCCGTCTAAGGATGCGGCGCCGGGAGTGGATTTCAGCAAAATGTCTTTTTTCATGAGATTTTCCGAAAGCAGCTCAAAGACGGGAGATAGGGCATCCTTTTTTAAGTTGGCGTAGAGTTTTTCGAAATACGGAGAAATAAAATTCTCTATGGCGATTTCTCCTTCCTCGTCTCTTAAAATCAAGTAGCTCGCCAACTTTCTTTCGCCCATGCCCTTCAGCGGCGCGATGTTTTCTTCTCGCCGATCCATGTTCACCACATAGGTGTAGGCCTCTTTGCGCTTGCCTTCTCGATTGCAGCGGCCTCTGGCCTGCACGATGGAGTCGATGCCGGTGAGGGAGCGCACCACCATGGCGAAATCCGCATCCACCCCAGCCTCGATGAGCTGGGTACTTACGACGCAAATGGGATCGTCCGTCTCAAGTCGCGTCTTGATCTCGCGGATTCGCGCCAGGCGATCCGCAGCCGTTAGATTCGTGGTGAGATAATAAAGATCCTTCGCATCCATGGCGCACGCCAATCGATCGTAAAGGTCGCGCACCGCCGCCTTGGTATTTAGAATTACCAAGCGCGATGTTTCCTCTTTCGATAGAACGAAGGCCGCTACATCGTCGAGGGATTGTTCCTCGTCGATTTTTCCCAAGAGGGCCACCTTCGCCCGTTCAAAACTTTTTTTGTCTTCTTCGGCCACCGCGACCAGCGCGGTGTTTTTTTGATTTTCGTCCCCATAATCCAGGCGATGCTTCAAACTCATGGATCCGTAGGCGGGCTGGGTCGCCGTGGATAAAACCACGGTGGTGTTCATAACCGCCTTCATGAAATTCAATGCCAGATTCATCATGTAGAGCACATCCGTCGGCAAGGATTGCAGCTCGTCTAAAACCACCACCCCATTCACGAAGGATTTAAAGCGGGTAAGGTTGGCGGACTTCCCCTTAAACAGGGTGTTGAAAAATTGCACCATGGTGGTAAGCACCACCGGGGAAGCCCAATCGCCCAGCAAAAATTGGCGCTGCACCGCCTTGATGGAATCCTGTTTTTCATCGGTTACACCGCGAGATGTTTCATCTTCCTCATCCTCCACCACATTGGAGTGATGTTCCAAGACCTGATCCTCATGGCCCAAGGTTTTTTTCATGGTCTCGGCATTTTGTTCCAGTACGGAGAGATAGGAGGTGATGTAGAAGAAACGCCGCTTTTTCCGATACTTCATTTGGTTCACGCCGTAGCGCAGAGAAAGCAGGGTCTTCCCCGCCCCGGTAGGCAGATCCAATGTGTAAATCCCGCTATCATCCGCTTTAGAGCGGGCCAATATGGCTTCGGCAATGACCGCCCGACCGCGCGCGATGCCATCTTTCGGCGGGCCGTAGGCGGCGTAGGCGGCGAGAATGCGCGCCTCGAAATCCTCGATAAGCGCGCGAAGAGCCGCCTCGTCTTCCTCTTCTATGACGGTGTCGTAGGAATTGATCGTGTCTTTTATATCGGCGGATTTTAACATGCTCACCACCAGGCGCGCCAACATCCCGCGGTAAAAGCTCATGGCTTCGTTCACATCGTCGCTACTCCTCTCAGCCAAAGCCTTTAATTTTTCTACCAGGCTTATGTATTCGTCAAAGCCTTCCGCAAAAAGTTTTTTAAGATCAATGCCCTCCCTTTTCCAATGCTCTTGAAAAGCATCCCGGTCTTTTTCAAATTCCGGAGACACCCTCTCCCTTTCCGCCCGTTCAAAGGACGTGTAGACATAGCGATTCTCCCGGTTCTGACGAACCATATCGTAGGGACCATGGTGAGACATAATGGCATAGGTCAAAAGATGAACATAATCGTTAAAGGCGATGAGTACATGGATGTCCTCGTTAATATTTTTGATGAACGGCGCAAACGCCTTATCTATCTCCCCACCTTCAAGACCGCAATACACCTCATCTAAAAAGCACAGTGTCAAAAGGCCGCCGTAAGTGGAATGGTCTACGTGATCCTTTGAATTGGTTCTGATTTTATTTTGGAAACTCGACTTTGCCTTTCCGCAATCATGGAGTAGACCCACGTAAAAAAGCATTTTCTCCATGGCTACTTCTTTTCCCATGCGGCCGCACTGCGCTGCCGTGTGGTACAGGTGGTCGTGGAGGGTTTGTCTTCTCGATGGTTCTTTCTGATCGATGTGGGCGTACAGATTGTCGAACATAAAAACCTCCTCGTCTTTTTGTATTTAGTATATACTCAGATGCGGCGAAAGGCAAACATATATTCTTTTATTTTTTGGTCTTTTATTCTCCCCACAAAAAAAGACGCCCTTAGGCGTCT
>NZ_JBBKBU010000033.1:0-26802 GCF_037892835.1 Peptoniphilus sp. HCN-40583 | reverse complement strand
GGTTTTTTCTTGTTTTCTTTGCTATGATAGTTACGAGGTGAAACATGATTCGCTCGAATATACTGGACGACTACTTAAATTACCTGCGTGCCGCCAAGGGACGCAGCGACGGCACGATTAAAGAATATTACTACGACATACGGCAGTTTCTGCGCTATATGCGCGTTCGAAAAGAAGGCCTCGCTGTAGATTCCCTAGACGACGTGGACATCGATGAGGTGGATAAGGCCCTCTTAGAACAGATCGATAAGGGCGATGTTTACGCCTATATTTCCTACTTGGATCGGGAAAGGCAAAACAGCAGCCGAACGAAATTCCGAAAAATTTCTTCCGTGCGCTCTTTTTTCGATTACTTGACCTACAAAGTGGATGTCTTGGATAAAAACCCGACGGAAAATATCGACATGCCGAAAATCGAACGCTCGCTTCCCGTCTACTTAACATTGGAAGAGGCCGTACGGCTTTTGCATTTTATCCAAAATTTTAAGCAGAAAGAAATCTTTCGCCGCCGGGACTACGCCATCGCCACCCTATTTTTAAACTGCGGCCTGCGCCTTAGCGAGCTCGCGTCATTAAATGTGGAAGACCTAAACAAAGACCGCACCCTGCGCATTTGGGGGAAAGGTTCCAAGGAGCGGCTGGTCTATTTAAACGACACGGTTGAGCGCGCCATCGACGCTTACTTGGCGCAACGAAAGGCCGAAGGCTTGGAAGGGGAGGAAGCCCTCTTTTTAAGTATGCGCAAAAGCCGCATGAGCAATCGCTCCATTCAGCATATGTTGGAAAAACATTTAAAAAACGCGGGATTCGATACGAAAAAATACACCGTGCATAAACTGCGCCACACGGCGGCCACTTTGATGTATCAATTCGGCGACGAAGACCTGAAGTCCCTTCAGGAAATCCTCGGTCACGAATCCATTTCCACGACGCAAATCTACACCCACGTCAATATGGAAGATATTCGCCACACCATGAGCCAAAACCCGCTGGCCAATATCGAAGATGTGGAAAAGATGCTTGAGGACGCAAAAAAAGAAAAGATATAGCTTTTCGGAAGAATCATATGTTCGAACATTCGATCTGTTTTCGGTGCCTCGTTTTTTAACAAAACGATTCTTTGAAAAAAACAACTTATTTTTTCATGGCCTACAGGCAACGAATAGCGGGTTTTTATTATTAGTCAGGCATATCCATATGCCTTACGAATAAAAAGCCCGCTAGCTCGATCCTACGGCGTTAATTTCAAGAAACGACGACATCCTTGTCCGGATCCATTAAACGATAAGCCCATACGTCGTTGAACCGAGATTAGTCAAGCAAAAACCTCCTCTGCAATAAAGTAGAGGAGGTTTTAAAATTTGTTAAGTATCTCATGATGGCCAATGTCGAGAAGTAAGATTAATTTAAAAAGCGAGTCCCTTTTTGAATAAAGATTGCCGGCGAAAGTTTGTCGGATCATACTGAGGCAGACGCACGCGAATATTTTATAGTATAATCAAGGCTGACTAAAGGATCCATCCTTAGCTATAAATAAAGCCGTAGCATCAAATTTAAAGCCTTTAAAACGAAAATTCATAGGGAAGCATAGGGAAACCACGTATCCGCTTTAAATGCCTTAAAGCGAACTTCGGGCTCCTTCTGTTTTGGATAGCCTACTTTAGTCACAAAATTTATATTTTGTGACTAAATATTTTTTGGTTTAATGCGCTATCCGTTTATGCGGGCATCTTCTGTCTTCTTTTATTCACAAGAAATGCACGAAAAAAGCAAATGGCAAAAAGATAGGCTCTCTTACCATTTGCTTTTGTGTCATAGGGATTCGTCGAAAGCATCGTCTCTGAATGTGCGGAACTTGGTTTGCATGCATCCTTAAGGGGCAATTAATTTCCCAATTCGCGCTCATCCAACACGACATAAATCGTCTCTCCGGGCTTCAGGGTGGAGTTATCCGATAAGTCGTTGGCTTCTACCATGCGATGGATCATGAGGCGCAAATCGTCGCCCCCGTCGGCGTAAGACGATGCGATGGACCACAGGGTATCTCCGGGCTTCACACAATAGGCTTCCCGCACCTGATAGCTTCCCATGCTCTTCGGAACGGTGGTTCCCATAATGCTCATTAACAAAAGTAGAATGACGGGCAGCAAGCGAAGACGCTTTCTATTTTTAATGGCCCGTGCAGAAGGGCGTTTTTTTATTTGACAGGGATGATTCATGGTTTTTCGTTTTTTCATTTCATGCCTCCATGAACTAAATGTTCGGTCGTATGTTTGAATCTATGTTCGTACGTTTGTTCCAATTGTATCTGAACAATTGTTTCCTGTCAAGCTTTTTTGAATGTATGTTTGAAATGTTTGTTCGTCTCTGGTATACTAAATGTACCTCATGAAAAGGAGCGATTATAAACTATGTATGAAGATCTTGAAAAAAGGGAAATGGAAATTCTCTTTTACATTAAACGCTTTATCGATTCCAACGGCTACCCCCCTTCTATTCGTGAAATCTGCAATGGTTGCAATATTAAGAGCACCTCGACTGTTCACTCCAATTTAGAAAAGCTGGAGCTGAAAAATTATATTCGCCGCGGCGCCACCATTAATCGGGCCATCGAGGTGATTCATCAAGACGACGATTTTCTTTCTGCGAAAAAGAAAACCACCGACATTCCCATTCTCGGTCGCGTCGCCGCCGGGCTGCCTATTTTAGCCTCGGAAAATATTTCGGATACGGTGCCTTTAGCTACGGATTTTGTAAAAGACCGCAATCTCTTCTTCTTAACCGTTCAGGGCGAGAGCATGATTGAAGCCGGCATTTTGGACGGCGATCAAGTGTTAATCGAGCCCACTTCTTCTGCCAATGACGGGGAAATTATCCTGGCCCTCATTGAAGACGAAGCCACCATCAAGACCTTCTATCGCGATGAAGAAAATCACCGCTTCCGTCTCCAGCCGGAAAACAGCACCATGGCGCCTATTTACGTGGATGATCTCAAGGTGTTGGGCCGCGTCATCGGCCTTTATCGCCTGTTTTAAATAAACCTGCTGTCGGGTCCGACTCGGCGGCAGGTTTTCTTTTAGCTGATTTTTACGACTTTTCGTATATTAAACCTTATATTATAATGAATGAATACGACTCGATCTCTTTAAACAGGGGGCTTTATGTTAATTTTAAACCAGGAAAAGAATTTAATGGATCTTCTGACCATTCTTTATAAAGCGCAAAATAAGTGGATTCAATTGGCTGATTTGGCCGTCGTCATCGGCGTCACCAAAAAGACGATGCGCAACTATGTTCAGATTATAGAAGAAAAATTTAAGGATTACGCCGATTTTTACTATATCGGCACCATGCTCTACGTGCAATTTCGTTCGAATTTCGGTTTGATCGGCATGAAAAAATTGCTGCTTCGCGAATCTTTGCTCTATAAGATTCTTCTCAACTCTTTTTTTGAGCCTTCTATTAAAAAAACCGATCTCGCTTTTGAGTTGGGCTTCAGCGAGACTTCTATTTATCGCCACATACAACAGTTTAACGAGCAATTGCCCGATATCTACGATCTCACTTTTTCCTATTCTGATTTCAAACTGCAAGGCGAGGAAGAGGAGATTCAGAAATTTTACGTGAACATGTTTATGGAGACCATGTTGCATCCCAGAGACTGGCCCTTTACCGGAACGATACGGGAAGATGTTGTAGAAACATTCGCCCAACGCATGTATAATTATCTCCACTTCTCCCCTTCCCCGGCGCAACACATTTACATTAAAGTAGCGATTGCCGTCTCTTTTTTCCGTTTGCTTAATGGGCATCCGATCCATACGGAGAATTTCCGCGATGATTTAGTCGCCAAGGCAAAAGGACTGGCCACGGACAGCGTCATCAATGATTTGGCGAAGGATGTTATGCCGAAGCAACAAGTGGATTCCACCGTGGATCTTCTAATCAGCGTCTTATCTATCTTTTACGCGGAAGAAAATCCCATGCTCTTCGACGATACGGATCTTTTAGACGAACGGCTGCAATCCATTAAACGCTGCGAAGCCTTTTTTGAGTCCCGTTTACCCGGCTTTTTGGATCAATTTCATTTGCAATTAGAGGATCGCGACGGATTGTATCGTTCCTTGGCAGCTTACTTTACCTACCGCCTGTCTAATTTTAAGAAAAAGGAATTTTTCCTCAAGAGATCGACCTATCTTCTCGCCTATGTTTCTTTGGCAAATCCCGAGCTCCACACCGAGGTCACGGCTATTTTTAAAGAATTTGTTTCAGAGTTTCCGGAGTTCGGCGATTACCGAATCGACGAATTGACTTTGGCTTTTTACAGTTTGTGGCCGGATCTTCTTTCCCAGCTTTTTTACGGACGCGAACCCCTTAAGGCACTGGTGGTCTGTCAAAACGACGCCTTCTACGGCGAATCGCTGGTTCACTTAATCAACAAGGGATCGTCGAATTTAATCCGCGCCGAATTGTACGACGGCTACCGCATCGATATGATTCAATTGACGCAATTGCCCTACGATTTAATCATTACGGACTTTATGGTGGAATCTGTCAAAGAAGGTGTCCCCGTGTATACCTTTGGTCAACTGCCCTCGCCCCATGAGCTGCAGCTCTTATGCCGCGATATAAGGCTCAAAAAGCATGGCTACAACTTAGGCTCCGGCACAAAAAAGGGCTACACAGATATTCTAGAATTTCAGCGCCTGCTTTCGATCTATTCGTAATACAAAAATCCCCGAGCTTCCCATTCATCGGAAGATCTCGGGGATTTTTTTGGTTCTATGTCAACCATTGGGGAGTCTAGTGAAAACTAGGCTCCTTTTTGTTGTGCGCTTTAGCATGAATAAACATCCCCCGGCTACGCCGGGGGATGTTTATTACAGGGCTATGATGCCGATTCGAAAAACGAGTTCAAGTGTTGGTAAGTAGCTATACAAGAGGACTTTGATAAATTCTAATAATTTTGCAAATATAATTGCATCATAAAAAGGAATATGCTATATTAAGGTTAAATTGAGAATGTTAGATAGGTAGGTTCAAAATACTTTGGGAAATAGAATAAAACAAGTTAGGAAAGAAAAAGGATTAACTCAACAAGAATTAGCCTATAAGTTAAGTGTAACAAGACAATACATTAGTCTTTTGGAACGTGGAGAGGCTCAAGCCACAATTTCAGTAGCAATGGAAATTGCAAACAAACTAAATACATGTATTTATACACTATTTGGTTTTGATAAGTTTGAGTGTGAGCAGTGTCATAAAGGCGTAGGAGGGAATTAAATGAAGAATTTAAAAAAATTTTCAATAGCACTTTTGCTTTTTACATTAGTTTTTAGTCAGAATGTAGTAATGGCTGCGAAAAAAAGCAACGATGCAAAATGTTTTTCAAGCAAAAATTTTTTAGTTGAATCTAGGGATACGAAAGGATCTACGCATTTTCAAATCCGCTTGTTAAAAGGAAGTGTAGCTACTTTTGCTAGAGAAAAATGGAATAAAGGTGATACCGTAGTCATTAAGCTAAAGTCTTTAAAACGAAATGATTTAGAAGTAGGTATTTTGCCTGCCGAAGACATTAAAGCTGGCTTGGGCTATAATGCTTATGGTGCTCCTATAAAAAGGGTAGAAAACCCAGAAGATGATGTAAAATTTACTATTCCAGATGATGGAGAATATGGAATTTACGTTAAAGATATGAAATCAAATGCTTTTTCTTTTCTAGAATTATTTAGGGGAAAAGAAATAGTATCTACAAAGTCGGAAGGGAAAAAATCAGAAAAAGATCATGGTCATGAATTAAATAAACATAATTGTATTGAATTTGAGTTAGAAGTAAATAAGAAATTTATCAATCCTTTAACTTAATTGGAATTTAATCGCTTACTTGCCGTTTATTCGTAATAAAAAAATCCCCGAGCTTCCCATTCATCGGAAGATCTCGGGGATTTTTTATGCCTCTTCTTCAAGGGCGGTGAGTACTTGAATCAGTGCGATCTTAATGTGTTCGTAGGTAAGCCCCCCTTGGAAGTACACGCGATAAGGCGGGCGCATGGGGCCGTCGGCAGACAATTCGATGCTGCTGCCTTCGATAAAGCCGCCTGCCGCCATAATCACCTGATCTTCGTAGCCGGGCATATCCCATGGATAGGGCGTGACGTGGGAATCCACCGGTGAAGCGGCCTGAATGGCGCGGCAAAAGCGAATCAGGTTCTCCGGCGTCTTTAAAGCGATGGACTGTACGATGTCGCTTCTCGGGTCTGTGGATGCCGGCACGCAATCGTAGCCCATGGTTTCGAAGGTTTTTGCGAAAAGCATGGCGCCTTTAATGCAATTCACCACGCGATGAGGCGCGAGAAAAAGCCCCATTAGGGTGTTTCGAGTCTGTCCGAAGGAGAGGCCGCATTCCTTGCCGATGCCCGGTGCCGTCAGTTCCGCCGCCACTCGCTCAATGATTTCTTCGCTTCCCACCACGTAGCCGCCGGATAAACTCAAGCCGCCGCCGGGGTTTTTAATGAGGGAGCCCGCCATGACATCGACGCCGATTTCCGTGGGCTCGATTTTTTCCGTAAACTCGCCGTAGCAATTGTCGAGAAAAATAATGCCGTCGTAGCTCTTTCTTATTTCTTCCACCGCCCGCTTAATTTCATCGACGGTGAAGGCTCGCCGATTAGAATAGCCGGTGGAGCGCTGCATAATAACGAGATCCGCGTCGTTGGAGACGAAATCGCTCATGGCCTCGTAATCCATGGCGCCGTCTTTTAAGGGAAGCTCTCTGTAATCGATGCCGCGCGATTTTAAATTACCTGGTGCATCCCCTGCGGTGCCAAGGACTTTATGCAAGGTGTCGTAGGGAGAGCCGGACACGGAAGCGATGGTATCTCCCGCTTTCGTCAGGGCCTTAAGGGTCAGGGCAATGGCGTGGGTGCCGGATACCATATTGGGCCGTACCAATGCATCTTCCGTACGGAAAAGGGCGGCGTAGATGGCCTCCACCTTTTCTCTGCCCACATCGCCGTAGCCGTAGCCCGTGGCCCAGTTGAAATCCGTCGACGCCAAGCGCACGGACTGCAGGGCCTTTAATACTTTTTCTTGATTAAATAAACATATTTCATCCAGGGCAGCAAAGGGTTCTTGAAGGCCTGCTTCAATCGCCTTTAAATCCGCAATCTGTACCATATTTTTCTCTCTCCAGTTCTAAAATCTTCTCAAGTGCCGCATCTTTTGTTAGTTCTGACATGGGAATGAACACTGCATCTTCTTCCTTGCGAAACCAGGTCATTTGCCGCTTGGCAAAATTTCTGGAATGCTGTTGGATTTTTTCGATGGTGGTTTCCTCGTCCCACTCCCCTTTAAAATACGTCACCACTTCTTTGTAGCCGATGGATCCCATGGGCTTTACATCGCCGCCATGGGACTTATAGAGCCCTTCAACCTCTTCAAAGAGCCCGCCATCCACCATTTTCAGTACGCGACGGTTAATGCGCGAATAGAGATCCTCCCGCGCCCAATCCAGCACAATGTATAGAGGGTCGATGCCTTTGCGCTTTTTCCGGAGTTGCTCTGTTTCAACGTGGCCGGTTTCGATTCGCTCCAGGGCGCGAATCACGCGGCGGGGATTGTTTAAATCCACTGCTTCCGCCACGGCAGCATCTTTTTCTTTCAACAGGGCTACCATATAATCCAGGCCGCGATCGTCGTAAAGGCGATTAAGCCGATCCCGAGTTTCGGAGGAAGGCTTTTCGGAAAAATTCAATTCGTAAATCAAACTGTGAATGTAGAGAGCCGTTCCCCCACAGACGATGGGAATTTTTCCTCTTTGCCACAACTTATCGAAGATCGGCATGGCAGCTTCGTAAAAGTCGGCGGCGGAATAAAATTCCTCGGGCTCTTTTATGTCGATGAGATGGTGGACGACGCCCTCCGTTTCCTGAGGCGTGATTTTTCCGCTACCGATAGTAAAACCGCGGTAGACCTGTACGGAATCCGCGGAAATAATTTCCGTATGAAGTTTTTTTGCGAGGACCACGGAAAGATCGGACTTTCCCGAACCCGTAGGTCCGGTAATTAAAA
The DNA here is from genome assembly GCF_037892835.1 of Peptoniphilus sp. HCN-40583. Classification (NCBI taxonomy): domain Bacteria; kingdom Bacillati; phylum Bacillota; class Tissierellia; order Tissierellales; family Peptoniphilaceae; genus Peptoniphilus; species Peptoniphilus sp. HCN-40583. Next base: position 18,732 of record NZ_JBBKBU010000033.1, on the reverse strand, counting down.
TCAAAGGCTTCATAGTCCCTCCCTTAAAAACAATTTTTCAAAGGCACGCTTTTCCACATGAATCATCGTGGGTCGCCCGTGGGGGCAAGTAAAGGGTGTTTGAGCATTGTTTAATTCCTCGAGAAGGGCGTAGGCTTCTTCTTCAGACACCTTATCCCCTGCCTTAATGGCGCTTCTGCAGGCGAGGCGCATGATTTTATAGATGTTCTGTTCCTTTACATTGACGCCGTCATCTAATTGATGGATGGAATCGAGAAAAAACTGCTGAAAATTATCGATGAGGATGTGCTCAGGCACCTCGCGAATCACAATGTCCTGCTCGCCGAAAACCTCGGGATAAATGCCCAGGGCTTCGTAATCGGCCAGGTGGTTTTTAACGGCAAGCATTTCTTCGGGACTTAAGTGGATCGCTATGGGCGCGAGCAAGAGTTGTGTCGCTACGGCGCTATCGCGAATTTCTTTGCTGTAGCGCTCATAAAGAATTCGCTCGTGGGCCGCGTGTTGATCCACCACGAGGACGCGGTGATCCCTTTTGTTCTCAAATAGGATGTAGGTTTTAAATACGACGGCCAAAAATTGGTAGAGACTCACATCCAGCGGCTGCGCCTTTTCCGTCGGCTCCTTTTCTTCTTCTACTTTCGTATTAGGTAGCATTTCCGGACGCAAAGGCATCTCGTCGTCTCCGAAAGCGCGTTTTTCTTCCGCCGCAATAGGGGCCGAAGCCGCAAGATCGAATGTCGGTGCTTTCGGCATTTCCCTTTCGATCTTCCGCTCTCTGCTCAATTCAAAAATCGTTTTTTCCGGAACCGGGGCTTGGGCATCTTTCGCACCATCATTTAAATCATTAATCGTTGGGATTTCTCGCTTAGGACGAAGCTTCTCTTCCACCAAACGCTCCAAAATCGTCGTCAATTGATTTTCATTGGACAGGCGAATGGTTTGCTTCTGCGGGTGAATATTCACATCGATTAAAATGGGATCGATGGTAATGTAGAGAACGTAGACCGGGTAGTGATTTAATGGAATTAAGGATCGGTACACTTTTCGAATGGCCCGGGCAATGTCGTTGCTCTTGACGCTGCGGCCGTTTACAAACAAAAATTCACGATCCGGCGTGGCGCGGTGGAGCAAGTTGTTGCCGATAAAGCCCTCGATTTTGTAAGATTCCGTATCGAAGGCGAAGGGCAGGAGATTTTTCGCAATGTCCTTGCCGAGAATGGAATAGATGTGATTGATCTTGTCGTCGGAAACTTTCGAATGCAGCAAGGTCTTTTGATTGCGGGACAAGTGAATGGAGACATCTTGATGGCTCAAAGCCAAGCGCTCCACCACTTCGACGATGTGGCGAATTTCTTTCGACGTGGTATTTAGAAATTTCTTCCTCACCGGGGTGTTGTAAAAAATATCCCGCACGATCATCGTCGTCCCAACCGGGGCGCCGACGGGCTCTCCTTGAGAGACGACGCCCTTTTCCACAACAAAGCGATAGGCGAAGTCGCTTTCAGCCGTCTTCGTCACGCACTCCATTTGGCTAATATGGGCGATGCTCGCCAAGGCCTCGCCGCGAAAGCCTAAGCTCGTAATTAAATCCAAATCGGAGATGGTGCGGAGCTTCGACGTGGCGTGGCGGGAAAAAGCTTTATTGATCTGGCTTTTTGCGATGCCGTCGCCATTGTCTGCGATGCGAATTTCGTCTAAAAGGTTGTCAGATAAGCGAATGCTGATGCGATCGGCATTCGCATCGATGGCATTTTCCACCAACTCCTTAATAATGGAGGCGGGGTTTTCGATGATTTCACCGGCAGCAATTTGAGAAATTGTCTGATCGCTTAAGGCATGTATTTCACGCATCGGCGTCCTCCTTTAAGGCTTCGAGAAGCATAAGAGCTTCCAGGGGTGTCGTTTGATTGATGTCAATGGAACGAATTTTTTCACGTAATGGATCCGACCCCGTATCGGCGACGAGGACATCGTTACGGACGGAGGCGATGGCCTTTCCCCTGCCGTCGGATTCTAAATGATCGAGGACTATCCGCGCCCGCTCGATCACTTCTTCTTTTACGCCGGCAAGTTTCGCCACGTCGATACCGAAAGAGTAATTACTTTGGCCGACGATGATTTTTCTTAAAAAGCGAATCTCGTCGTCCACCTCTTCCGTGGCTACGGTCACATTTAAAATGCCGTCGTAGCGATTTTCCAGCTCCGTGAGTTCGAAGTAGTGGGTGGCAAAAAGGGTCTTCGCCCGAACTTCTTTATAAATGTATTCGATAATGGACCAGGCGATGGACAGGCCGTCATAGGTGCTGGTGCCTCGACCCACTTCGTCGAAGAGAATCAAGGAACGTGCCGTGGCGAGACGTAAAATTTCCGCCACTTCCGTCATCTCCACCATAAACGTGGACTGTCCCCGTGTCAGGTAGTCGGACGCGCCGATCCGCGTAAAGATTTGATCCACCATGGGCAGATTGGCCTCTTCTGCCGGCACAAAGGCGCCGATTTGAGCCATGATCTGAATCAATGCCACCTGACGCATGTAGGTGGATTTGCCCGCCATGTTGGGCCCGGTAATGATTTGAAGCAGGACCTTCTCGTCATCTAAGTAGGTGTCGTTTGGAATATAGGCCTCATCCATGGTTCGCTCCACCACAGGATGGCGGCCATCTTTAATAAAGAGGATGCCGCTGCCGTTGAAGCGAGGGCGGTGGTAATTATATTGCTCTGCCACTTCCGCCAAAGCACAGGCTACGTCCAGCTTTTGCACGGCTTCGGATAAAAGCTGTATGGCGGTTAAATTGGATGCGATGCGCGTTTGAATGGCCTCCAAAAGATCCAATTGCCGTTCAAGGGCGCGTTCTTTTCCGTGGAGAATTTCCTCTTCCCTGTTCTTCAGCTCTTCGGTGAAAAACCGTTCGCTGCCCACCAGGGTTTGTTTGCGAATAAAATGCGTCGGCGCTTGATCCACATAGGATTTCGATACCTCGAAAAAGTAACCCAAGATCTTATTGTACTTTACACGCAGATTCTTAATGCCGCTGGCGTCCCGCTCTTTTTCTTCCAGCTGCAAAATCCATTGCTTACCGCTTTCAGATAGGGCGAAGAGCCGGTCCAATTCCTCATCGATGCCTTGGGCGATAAAGCGCTGTTCTCGATAATTTGCCGGCAGTTCGTCGATAAAAATTTCCCGCAATTCGCCTGAAAGCTCTTCCATGAGATCCACGCCGTTAAAAAGTGCCAGCAATGGTCGATTGTCCGCTTTATCGAGGAGCCGTACAATCAGCTGCACCGCATCCAAACTCTTCACGAGGCGCTCAATTTGTTTCGGCGTCATGGTCTCATTGGCAATGTAAATGGACAGGCGATCGATGTCGTAGATCACTGCCAGCTGTTCCTGAAGATCGTCGAATAAAATCCTGTCGGCATGAAGGGAATCGATGCGGTCGTAGCGAGCATTTAACAGCTTTTCATCCATTAAAGGCCGCAAAATAGACGCACGCAAATAGCGGCTCCCCATTCGCGTCTTGCAGCGATCCAGAATCGCATAGAGGGAGTGTTCCTTTTGGTTGTCGTGATTATTGTTCACAAGCTCTAAATTTCGGATGGTGGTTTCGGAGAGGTCCATCACCGCGTCGTGGTCTTCTCTGGCGGAGATATGGAGATGGGTCTGTTGATGATACTGGGTCGTCTCCAAATAATCCAGGAGATTGGCCAGGGCGAGGCTATCGTAATCGATACCGCGATTCAGCGCTTCGTAGGAGGCCAAAATTTCTCTGTGCTCGCCGGAAAGTTCGCTGCTTTTTAATACATTGTAGCGCTTCGCCAGTTTGCGGATCGTGGCCTTATTCGAAAAAGAATGACTGTAGAGAATTTCCGCCGGGCGGTAAAGGGAAAATTGCTTTTCGAGAAAGCTTTCGATTTCCCGCTTGTCCCAACAGACTTTTCGATCCATATAGACTTTTCCCGCCGGATAATCGCAGTGTGCCAGCTCAACGATCTTTCCCTCTTGGGCGATGCTTGTAAGAATGCGGGTTTCATCCCCTTCATCTTCGTCGATAAAGGTGCCCGGCGTAATGACCTTGGTGATTTCTCTCTTTACCAAGCCCTTGGCAAGCTTCGGGTCTTCCACCTGATCGCAAATGCTTACGGAATAACCCATTTTCACCAGGCGCTTCACGTATTGATTGGCAACGCGATAGGGCACGCCGCACATGGGAATTTTTTCATCCAGACCGCCGCTTTTTTTCGTAAGCGTTAAATCCAGCAAATCGGACACGACAATGGCATCTTTAAAAAAGAGCTCGTAAAAATCCCCGAGGCGATAGAATAAAAAAGCGTCGGGGTTTTTATTTTTTGTTTCAACGTAATGGCGCATGGCCGGCGTTAATTTTTCAAATTCACTGCTTTGCATGAACAATTTCTCCTTCTAAAGAGAATGTATTGCCTCCTGTTATCCTAACCGGCACGATCTTGCCGATCGAAGCCGCATCGTAGGGCGCGTGGACCAATTTAAATCCGTCCGTCCGCCCGCTCATTTTCGTCGGATCATTTTTGCTGACCGACTCGAAAAGCACCTCTTGCACCGTGCCGTGTAAGGCTTTATACTTTTCCCTTTGAATGGCATAAACCGCATCCAATAGCCGTTGAAAACGTGCGTCCTTTACTTCCTTCGGCACTTGGTCTTCCATTTTATCGGCGCGGGTACCTTCTCGTCTGGAGTAAATAAAGGTAAAGGCATTGTCGTATTTTACCCGCTTCACCAGATCCAAAGTGTCTTCGAAATCGTCGTCCGTCTCGCCGGGAAAACCCACCATAATATCCGTGGACAAAGAAATATCCGGTCGCACGGCCCGCACCTTGTCGATCAATTGGAAGTAATCTTCACGGGTGTAGTGGCGGTTCATCATCTTTAATACGCGATTCGAGCCGGATTGCACGGGCAGGTGAAGGTAACCCGCAAGCTTCGGGAGATCCTTGTAGCAGGCGATTAAATCGTCGGACATATCCTTCGGATGAGACGTGGTAAAGTGGATGCGGTCGATTCCTTCCACCTCGTGGACCAGGCGCAGAAGCTGGGCAAATGTTATTTTCTCTTCTAAATTTTTTCCGTAAGAATTTACATTTTGGCCTAAAAGGGTTATTTCGTTTACCCCGTCTGCCACGAGATTTTTGATTTCATCTAAAATATCTTCCGGCGCCCGGGACACCTCGCGGCCGCGGGTGTAGGGCACAATGCAATAGGTACAAAAATTATTGCAACCGTAAACAATGTTTACATAGGCGGCATTGCCCGCCGTTCTGGAATAAATTTGATTGTCGAAATTCGTGTAGCTTTCGTCAATGTCCACAACGGCATTTTTCTTATCGTCGCTTTGTAAAATCAGGTGAGGCAGGCGATAGATATTGTTCGTACCAAAGACGATGTCCACGTGATTAAACGTATTTAAAACATTGTCTCTGGATTCTTTTCGCTGCATCATGCAGCCGCATACGGCCACTTTCAAGTCTTTATTTTTCTTTTTTATGTGCTTTAAGCGCCCGATATGCCCGATGACTTTGTCTTCCGCGCTGTGGCGAACGGAGCAGGTGTTGATGATCGCTAAATCCGCATCTTCTTCCTCGTCGATTTCTTTAAAGCCCATGGTATTTAATAAAGTTTTTATCTTTTCCGAATCGTGTTCGTTCATTTGGCATCCGTGGGTGGTGATGACGTAGGTTTGACCGCCGTGAATGTCTTTCACACGATCGATTAATTGTTGAAATTTTTCTTCCATGCTTACTCCTTTAATTCACAGTTCTTCCCATTATACCATAGTTGAAATTGAATTTTCGGGCATGAAAAAAGACATCCGAAGATGTCTTTTTTAGTCTTAGTAAGCGACAAATGCTTTGGATTTGGTGTGGCAGATGGGGCATTCTTCTTCGCTTGCATCAAAGGTGATGTAGCCGCATACGGGGCAGAGAAGAATGTCTTTTGCGTCTAAGTCCTTGCCGGCGTCAACTGCTTTTTTCGCTTCTTCGTAGCGAACGGCGTGAATCTTTTCAGCTTCGATAGCAAAACGCATAGCCTTTACAGCGTCGTCTTCCCCTTGCATCTTAGCTACTTCGATAAATGCGGGATACATTTCGGTAAATTCGAAAGTTTCGCCGTCGATACCCTTTTGGAGGTTTTCGGAGGTGGTGCCGATTCCGAAGCCTGCCATGCTGGTTACTGCGAAGTCGCCGTGGATGTCTTTCATGGCTTTAAAGTGCAGATTGCCATGAACTCTTTCAGCTTCAGCGGTGCAGTTGAAGAGTCTTTCAACATTGGGGAAACCTTCTTTTCCGGCAGCTTTTGCCCAAATGCCGTAGCGGACGTGGGCTTGGCTTTCGCCACCGAAGGCGCTTCTTAAGTTGTCTTGTGTCATTGCGTGCATAATAATGCCTCCTTATATCATGTTGTTTCTTTGCTTCTCCATTATATCTGATAAATGATAATAAAACAAGCTTTCAGGGGTAATCTGAGACATATTAGTCGACATTTTCAATTTTTGCCGCTTGATCCGCCGCCGTCAAAGCGTCAATTAAATCGTCGAGATCGCCGTTATTGATGTCGTCAATGCGATGGCTCGTGTAATTGATGCGGTGATCGGTGACGCGGCCTTGAGGATAATTATAGGTGCGAATGCGTTCGGAGCGATCGCCTGATCCGATTTGTGACTTCTTTTCTTTGCTCAATGCATCTTCTTGTTTCTGCATTTCGATATCGTAAAGCTTCGCCTTTAAGATCTTAAAAGCCTTGTCTTTATTCTTCAGCTGACTCTTTTCATCTTGACAGCTGACGACGATTCCCGTGGGCTCGTGGGTCAACCGGACGGCGGAGTCGGTGGTGTTAACCGATTGACCGCCGTTGCCTGAGGAGCGGAACACATCCACCCGCACGTCGTTGGGGTCAATTTCAACTTCCACATCGTCGATTTCGGGCATGACAATGACCGTGGCAGTGGAAGTATGAATGCGGCCGGAAGATTCCGTTTCGGGCACCCGTTGCACCCGATGGACGCCGGATTCGTACTTCAAGCGAGAAAATGCGCCCTTTCCTTGAATCAAGAGAATCGCTTCTTTGTAACCGCCGATGCCGTTTTCATTACTGGACATGATTTCAGTCTTCCAGTTGTGATTGTCGGCGTAGTGAATGTATTGACGCACGAGGACGCCGGCGAAAAGAGCCGCTTCGTCGCCGCCGGCACCGCCGCGCACTTCCACGATGACATTTTTATCGTCATTTTCATCTTTGGGAATCAAGAGAATCTTTAATTCCTCCGTGATTTCCGCCAGATGCTCTTCCTCCATCTTCAGCTCTTCTTTGACAAGCTCACGCATGTCGTCGTCAAGCTTTTCATCGAACATGGACTTGTTATCGGCAATGGCCTCCGTCGTTTCCACATACTCTCTGTATTTTTTTACGATGGGTTCGATCTCTGCGTGTTCGATGGCCGTTTTTTGCAGCAGTTTACTGTCGCTTTGAACCTTCGGATCCATCATCATCTCGTTTAATTCATTGTAGCGATCTTCATATACGGATAAATTTTCAAACATTGTCTAACCTCCCAAAAACGACGCGATCCAGGCCGCCGAAATCTTTTTCAGACCCGATGGCCGAAAAACCATGGCCATGGAGTAATTCTTCCACATCTTTTCTCTGTTTTGCCCCGATTTCAAACACCAAATAGCCCCCTGTGTTTAAAAATCGCGGCGCCGCCTCGATGATTCTGCGGTAAAAATCCAATCCATCTTCGCCGCCTTGAAGGGCCAAGTGAGGCTCGTAACGGGCGACACTATCATCCAATGCCTTCATCTCATCTGCGGTAATGTATGGCGGGTTGGAATAGATCACATCGTAAGTGCCTTCTATCGAAGAAAAAAGATCGGAGTGAATGAAATGCACATTCGAGGCGCCGTGCATTTTTTTATTTGTCTCCGCCACGTCCAAAGCGTCCTTAGAAATATCTGCCGCATCGATGGTAGCCTCGGGAAAAAGCCGCCCCAAAGTCATAGCCACACAGCCGGAACCCGTGCCGATTTCCAGAATGCGCTTCGCTTTCGTCGAAAGGCGCAAAATAGCGTCCACGCTTCTTTCCGTATCGTAACGAGGAATTAATACCCGCTCGTCTACATAAAAGGCCTCGCCGTAAAAATAGGCTTTTTTCAAAGCGTAGGCCATGGGTATGCCCCCGGCCATTTTTTCAATAACATGGCGAAGGTGTGAAACGTCCGCCTCGGAAAGATTCTTTTCAGGTTTCATTAAAAGGGCTTTACGATCCATTTGAAAGAGGCCGTCAAAGACCTCATAGGCGCGGCGCCGATCGCCGTTTAAGGCCCCACAAGCCTCTTCAAAGGCCGCTTTTACTTCCATAGATCACTTTCCCCTTCGGCAGGCAAAACCGCCTTTAAAGAGGCGATGCCCACTTCGATTTGGCGGTCGTCGGGTTCTCTCACGGTAAAATGCTTTTGAATCATCAGTCCGGGATAGCGAAGAGCCATGGTGAGAGGCGTGTCATATTTTCCAACCAGGCGATTAACCTCGTAACTCACCCCGGCAATAAGGGGAAAGACCAATAGACGCACGAGAATGCGACCTAAAAACGAGGGCCAACCAAAGAAGGACAAAATGATTACCGAAAGGATCAAAACCATAAAGAGAAAGCTCGTGCCGCAACGCGGGTGAAGGCGAGAATATTTTCTTACTTCCTCCACCTCAAGAGGCGCGCCGGCTTCGTAGCAGGCGATGGATTTGTGTTCTGCGCCGTGGTATTCAAAGACGCGGCCGATGTCTTTTTGTTTCGAGATCAACGCCATGTAGGCGAAGAAAATCCCGATTCGAAAGACGCCTTCCACGAGATTCAGCAAGACGGAGCTTGCAATGTGGCGCTCAAAATACGTGGCCAATACATTGGGTAGTACCATGAAAAATAAAACGGCTAAGAGAATAGAGAAGCCCACGGTAAAAATCTGCTCGATCTTTTCTCCCTGTTCCGGGAAGTGCTTGCTAAAAAAGCTGTCTTCCTCGCCTTCCGCTTCTTCCCAAAATGAGGCAGAATACATAATGGCATCGACGCCGATGACCATGGCCTCGATTAGCTTGACTGCGCCGCGAATAATCGGCCAATTTAAAAAGGGGTATTGATCGGCGATTTGCTTATTTTTATCGATGCGTAGGGCAATGTCGCCGTCGGGTTTTCTTACGGCATACGCTGTTTTCGAAGGACCGCGCATCATCACCCCTTCGATCAAAGCCTGACCGCCGATGGTCGTCTTAAAGGATTCATTCATAGACAGGGAAACTCCTTAAAAAAAAGGGCCCGCTTTCACGGGCCGTCTTCTTATGATCTTTTGTACTTTTTGTTGAATTTATCAATACGTCCGCCCGTATCAGTAAACTTTTGACGTCCTGTGAAGAAAGGATGACATTCGGAACAAACTTCCACTTTTAAATCCTCTTTTACAGAGCCCGTCGTAAAGGTGTTACCACAAGCACAAGTGACTGTAGCTTCTTTATATTCGGGATGGATACCTTTTTTCATCTGTCCACACTCCTTTCTTTAAAAATTCATCTCTATTACTAACTTTTATAGGATAGCATACTTTCTTCTTTTTGTCAATTTACTTCGCATACTCCGGCTTGTGATTTAAGTCGTGGACGCTGTCGATAAAACGAACGGTCTTCGAGGGCAGGCGCAGAACCAAGGATTGGGTAGTCGCTTTGTTGCCTTTCATGTAGCGCACGCCTTTCAGTAAATCGCCGTTGGATACGCCGGTTGCGGCAAAGATCACATCGTCGCCCTTGACGAGATCTTCGATGGTGTAGATCTTTTCGGGATCGGCCGGGCTTTTCGCCACGCGTTCTTTTTGTGCATCGTCGTACATAACGAGCTTTCCTTGAAGATCGCCGCCTAAACATTTTAAGGCCGCTGCTGCGATGACGCCTTCCGGCGCGCCGCCTATGCCCATAATCATATCAATGCCGCTCTCTTCAAAGCAAGTATAAATTGCCGTAACGATGTCGCCGTCTTTAATTTTCTTAATACGGGCACCGGTGGCGCGAATTTCTTTGATTAATTCGTCGTGGCGGGGGCGATCCAGTACGGATACGGTCATCTCTTCCGGCGCCTTTCCGATGGCTTCAGAAACCCGCCGAATATTATTTTCCACGGTATCGTCCAGGCGAATGGCGCCTTTTGCCTTGGGGCCTGCGGCGATTTTTTTCATGTAGACATCCGGTGCGTGCAATAAGCAACCCTCCGGCGCCACGGCAACGACGGCAATGGCGTTGTTCATGCCGTTTGCAATGGCTGTTGTGCCGTCTATGGGATCCACGGCAATGTCAACGGCTTCATCACTACGACCGCCCATGCCGATTTCTTCACCGATATAAAGCATGGGTGCTTCGTCGATTTCTCCTTCGCCGATAACAACCTTGCCCTTAATGTGCACCGTATCGAACATGCGGCGCATGGCATCGACTGCCGCACCGTCTGCGCCGTTTTTATCGCCTTTTCCCAAGAAGCGTGCACCGCTTAAAGCCGCCGCTTCCGTAACCCGTGCTAAGTTTAAACTGAGATCTCTATCCATTGGCTCTCTTCGTCCCTTCAAAATCTTTGTTGAATTGTTCAATTCCCTTGTCTGTCAGCGGATGTTTCAGCATTTGATGAAACACCTTGTAGGGGACCGTGGCAATATGGGCCCCGGCTTGTGCCGCTTCTTTTACGTGGAGCGGATTGCGTATGCTGGCGGCGATAACCTCCGCTTCGTAACCGTAAAAATCGATGATCGAAACGATGTTTCGCACCAGCGCCATGCCCTCGTGGCCGATGTCGTCCAGTCGTCCGACAAAGGGGCTGATGAATGAAGCACCGGCAGCCAAGGCCAAAAGCGCCTGATTTTCAGAAAAAATCAAGGTACAGTTCGTGGCTATCCCCTCCCCTTCCAGAGCGCGAATGGCCTTTAAGCCTTCTTCGTTCATGGGCACTTTCACGACAATGTTTTCGTGAATGGCGGCGAGCATCTTGCCTTCAGCAATCATGTCCTCGGCGCCCTCTGCCGTCACTTCGGCGCTAATCGGGCCGTCGACGATGGATGCGATCTCTTTCACGACATCTTCAAAGACAACATCTTTTTCCTTTGCAATTAACGACGGATTTGTGGTGACGCCGTCTAAAATCCCCCAGGCCTCGATTTCCTTAATTTCGGAAATATTCGCCGTATCGATGAAAAACTTCATTACTTCCAAGCCTTGCCGTCGCTGCCGAAGACTTTAATTTTTTCCTTCACCGTTTCAGTCATTGCCGAACGAGCCGGTTTTAAAATCTTTCTCGGGTCGATTTCGTCGGGATTTTCTGTGACAAAGGCCTTTACCGCACCGGCAAAGCTGGCGCGAATGTCCGTGTCGATGTTGATCTTGCGGATTCCTGCTGCCACGGCCTTTTCCAGGGTATCGTAGGGCACGCCGCTGGAGCCGTGAAGAACCAAAGGAACACTGACGATGCGATCAATTTCTTTGATTCGCTCAATGTCTACCTTCGGTTCGCCCTTGTAGACGCCGTGTGCCGTGCCGACGGCAATGGCCAAAGAATCCACGCCTGTTTCTTCTACGAAAATCCGTGCTTCTTCGGGATCCGTGTAGGTCGCTTCTGCATCGGAGACGACGATTTGGTCTTCCGTACCGCCGATTTTACCGATTTCAGCTTCTACAGATACGCCGACGGAGTGAGCGATTCGCACAATGTCTTTGGTAAGACGAATGTTTTCTTCCAGCTCATGTTTCGATGCATCGATCATGACGGAGGTGAAGCCGCTGCGAATGCATTTCATGATTTCATCAAAATCCGTACCGTGATCCAGGTGCAAGGTCATGGGAACGTCGAGCTTTTCGGCTGTGGTTTTTACGAGAGAGGTAATGTAGTCTACGCCGGCGTATTTGATCGCCCCTTGAGACGCTTGCAAAATAACCGGCGCACGCAGCTCGTCTGCCGCTTGAGCAATGGCTTGAATGATTTCCATATTGTTCACGTTAAAGGCGCCCACTGCATAGCCGTGTTCGTCTGCATGTTGTAAAATTTGTTTTCCCGTAACTAACATTTTATTGTCCTTTCTTTTCTGCAGGTTCTAACAGCACAACCGCCATGGCCGTCATGCCTTCTCCTCTTCCTTCATACCCCATTTTCTCACTGGTTGTTGCTTTTATAGAAATTGCACCGAGATCTTTTTCACAAACCGCTGCAATATTTTCCCGCATGGCGGGAATATGGGGCGCAAGCTTCGGCGCTTGAGCGATGACTGTCGCGTCAATGTTGCCGATAGCATAGCCTTTTTCCTTCACGAGGTCCATGACTTTTTTAAACATTCCCATACTGGAGGCGTCTTTATAGGCGGGATCCGTGTCGGGAAAGAGCTTCCCGATGTCACCCAGGGCCAAGGCGCCCAATATGGCATCTTCGATGGCGTGAATGAGTACGTCGGCATCGCTGTGGCCTAAAAGGCCGCGACCATAGGGTATTTCCACGCCACCGAGAATAAGTTTTCTTCCTTCGACTAATTGATGGACGTCGTATCCGATTCCGATTCTCATGGGCTCTTCCTATCTGAATAAATGGCATCGGCAAAGATTAAATCTTCCGGTGTCGTGATTTTAATGTTGTTGTAGGAACCGCGTATTAATTTTACTTTACGACCGGTCTTTTCCACAAGGGAGCAATCGTCGGTTCCGTAGTAGCCTTCGTCATATGCCTGCTTATAGGCGCGAACCAAAATATCTTTTTGAAAGCCTTGTGGCGTTTGAATGGCAAAAAGCTTCGAGCGATCCGGTGTAACACCGCTCCACAGGCCATCTTCACTAATCTTCACCGTGTCCTTCATCGGCGTCATCAAACAACAGGCCCCGCTTTCACCGGCACCTTCAATGACGGCACGCACTTCCTCTTTTGTGACAAAGGGCCTGGCACCGTCATGGGTAAGGATAATGCCGTCCCAATTCTTTAGAAAGTGAAGGCCTTTCCAAATGGTATCCTGGCGCTCGTCACCGCCGACCACCAGGTAAATACTGTGACTTAAATCCATAGACGCCAGAATTTCTCCCATCATCGATTCTTCCCCTTCTCGAATCAGAAGGACGATGAATGAAATTTCCTCCATGCCGTCGAAAATTTCAATGGTATGGCGAACCATGGGCTTGCCGTGAATGGGCAAATACTGCTTGTTTTGTTTTATATTCATGCGCTTTCCCATGCCGGCGGCAGCGATCATGACGCAGACCTCTCGATCAATCATCGTCGGACTCCGGTAGCTCACGGCCTTGATTAAAGTCGATGTTGTTTAATGCATAGACGATAATGTCCCGGGCAATGGGGGCCGCCACACTGCCCCCGGATTTGCCCGCTTGTTCCAAAATGACGGCCACGGCGATTTGCGGATCCTTGGCCGGTGCGAATCCGATAAACCACGCGTGGTTTTCGCCCGAAGCATTTTCGGCGGAACCGGTTTTGCCCGCCACTTGCGTTGACCGCAAAGAAGCGCGCCTGCCGGTACCATCTTGAACGACGGAGACCATGTATTTGGTCAATGTCTTCGCAATATCCGACGAGGTGGATTCCGCAAGTACTTTCGGCTTATGCTCTTCAATGGCCGAGCCCTTCGCATCTTCCACTTCTTTCACTAAAATCGGCTGCATCATTTTACCGTCGTTGGCCACGGCGGAGGCCACCAGGGCCATGTGCAGGGGCGTCGCCAATACATCCCCCTGGCCGATGGCTGAAGCGGCCAAGGTGGTTTTCGGCAAATTTTTCTTATAGTCGAAAACGGATACGGACACGGGAAGATCGAAGGGAATCTTCGAATTGAAATAGAATTTGTCCGCCGTGCCGCCGAGGGTTTCTTTTCCGAGTTTAGAACCTTTTTCCACGAAATAGGTATTAATGGATTTCGCCAAAGCTTCCCTGAGATCGACACTGCCGTATTGTGCCCCTTCGGCATTTTTAAATTCCCGTCCGTCGACAACTTGGGATCCCGTGTCCTCGTAGTTTAAACCGATGCGATCTTGCCCCAAAAGAGAGGCCGCCGTAATTACTTTAAAGGTGGAGCCCGGCGGGTAACGCCCATTAATGGAGCGATTCAGCAATGCGCCGGATTCATTCTTCTGTAACGCATTCCAATCTTCGGCAATGGTCGAGGAATTAAAGTCAGGCAGAGACACCATGGCATAAACTTCCCCTGTCTTGGGGTTCATGACCACGACGCTTCCCTTTTCGGTATTTTCCTCCAAAAGCTCGCGGGCTTTGGATTGCACCTGGGTGTCGATGGTGAGCACCAAAGAATTGCCGTCTTGTTTTTTCGAGCGAATCATATCCGATATGGCTTTAAGTGTGCGATTGCCGTTGCGATTCAGAAGGTAATCATTATAAGACGATTCCAAACCGCTTTTTCCCAGCGAGGGGTGGCAATAGCCGATAATATGGGAATACAACGTGGGATAGGCGTATTCTCTTCGGTAATTGCCGGGTGCGCCTTTCGAGGTGGCCAAGACTTCCCCGTTTCGATCGTAAATGTCGCCGCGCTTAATCTGCGCTTCTTCGATGTACCCACGGCGATTGGCAGGATTACGCTTTACTTCTTCGGCTTGGAAAATATAAAAGTAGCTTAAATAGACAATGCAGCTTAAGAACAAAACGATCAGGCCGGCGAGCAAAATAATGATGCGTTTATTTTCCGATTGCTTCATCGCTCACCTCATCTCTCATAATTTCCCTCTCATACTTCCACGACAAATCCTCCGAGGCTACCTGCAAAATGCCCAGGGCTATGAAGCTGGATAAAATGGAGCTGCCGCCATAAGACATAAAGGGAAGGGTGATCCCGGTCATAGGAATCAACTTCGTCACGCCGCCGATATTCAAAAAGGCCTGAACGGAAATCAGTACCGTTGCTGAAATGGCCAGCATCCGATAAAACTTATACTCTTGTTCCAAAGCAATTTTAATGCCCCGGTAAATTAAGAGGATGTACAGGAGAATGATGGCAAAGCCTGCAAACAAACCCATTTCCTCGCAAATAACCGGGAAAATAAAGTCGGATACGGCGACGGGAATCAGCTCCGGATGGCCGAAGCCGATGCCGGCACCGAAGAAGCCGCCTTCGGCAATGGCAAAAAGGGATTGCACGATCTGTATGCCCGTGCCGTAAGCGGAGCTCCAGGGATCGAGCCATATGTCGATACGGGTACGCACGTGGCCGAAGAGAAAGTAGCCCAAGACGCTGCCCAGAGCCAAAAGACCGAGGTTGATGAAAAAGGCCTTAATATCCGGATCGTAAACAAATTGAATGGCGATGTACATAGCCATAAACAGTACCGCTGTTCCCAAATCCCGTTGAATAAATAAGAGCAAGACGAAAAAGTAAATGATCGCCATAATAATACAGCTGGTGTAGGGATACTTTTTGTATTTTTCGTAATTATAGTAAAAGCTGCCTAGGATAAACATGAGCAGAATTTTAATAAATTCCGTAGGCTGAATAATAATAAAGTGGAGATTGAGCCAGTTTCTCGCTCCGTGGGCGGTTTTACCAAACAGAATCGTCGATAAGAAGAGCAGAACGCTGATAATCAAGGCCAAAGAGCCGTAGCGTTCCACATGGGGCACGACGCGGACGATGAAATAGGTGGCATAAAAAAACAATACCCCTATAAATGCCCATTGAAGTTGCTTGATGCCCGTTTCCGGTTTTATGCGGAAAATCGTGATGACACCAATGGTCAGAAGAAGGGATACGATTAAAAATATATAATTATCGCCGGTAGTAATTTTGCCGAGGATAAAATTTGAAATGTAGATAACAAAAACAAGACCACCTGTCAGGAATAACAATTGGCGATCCAGATGCCCTTCGTAGGTATAAAAAACCAAAGCGATGGCCAAGATTTCAAAAACGAGCAGTATGTCTCGCGGTCGTCTGAACAGTTTATTATCCACAGAATCACCTACTTTGATCGACAAATAAAAATTGAATAAAGCCAACGCCGATGCGGTCGCCGTTTTTCAATTCCGTTTTCTCGTTAAGGGTTTGACCATTTAAAAACGTGCCGTTGGCGCTGTTTAAGTCGCGAATATAGTAATGGCTGTTTTCTTTTTCAATCATCAAATGGTTTTTTGAAACAAAACTGTCTTTGATGACGATATCGTTTTTACTGCTTCGCCCTAATTTCGTCGCGCCTCTGAGCACGTAGTATTCTTGCATTTTAAAATTCAGTGAATCCAGTCGATTCACAACTTTTAAATACGCTTCATCTTTACCGACTTCCATGGATTGCATGGAGCGAATATCCAAATAAATCATACGAATAATCGTAAAAATAAACAGGTAAATGATTAGAATGAAAATGTATTTAAATATCTGTGAAAGTATTGCAATCATCCTGCACCTCATCTCAATTTTACATAAATACTATCACAGCAACGGTACATTTTCAACGTTTCCGCCCCTTCAATCATCCGCATCATCGAGAAGAAAATTCTAATATATGTTAAAATAAGTCAGTGATGCCTATGAAGATTTTAAAAATAAAAAAAGACGGCCCCCGCTATTTAATCTGCCTCTCCAATGACGAGACCCTTGCCCTTAAAGAGGCGGTATTCGTGCGCCACAATTTATATAAGGGCAAAGAGGTGGACGAGAAAGATGTCGCCGCCATTATCTTCGACAGTGCCCGACAAGAGGGAATCGATTTAGCCCTGAAAAAGCTGAAAAACAGAAAAACGGAGCAGGAAATTCGCACACTTCTTCTTTCGGAGGAATTATGTGGCGAAGTCATCGACGAAGTGGTAAACTACTTAATCGACTACGGTTTTCTGGACGACGATGCCTATGCCCTTTTGTATTGTCGAGACAAGCGAAACATTAACGGTTACGGGCCGGTGAAAATTGCCTACGCCCTTCGCAGAAAAGGCATCGACGACGACACCATTGACCGCGCTCTGGAGGAATACACGACGGATTTGGAAAAGGACATGATTCAGTCTGTGGTGGAAAAGAAATACCTTCGTGGCGGTGAATTAAATAAGTCGTGGGAAAAGATTGTTCGCTTTCTTCTATCCCGTGGCTTTCATTACGACGCCATAAAAGAAGTGTTAAGCCAATGGAAAAATTAAAAAAACATTACGTCTATATCCTCTGCTGTGCAGACGACACCCTTTACACGGGCTACACCACGGATCCAGCCAGGCGCCTTGAGGAACACAATTTAGGTATCGGTGCCAAATACACCCGCGCTCGCCTGCCCGTATCCCTCGTTTATGTCGAAGAAGGCGCAGACAAATCGTGGGGACTTAAGCGGGAGGCGGCCATAAAAAAACTGAGCCGCAAGGCTAAATTAGAATTAATAAAGAAAGCAGGTGATTGGCATGGAAAAACTTCACGTAAATGATTTAAATGAAGCCAAAAATGTCATTAATCTGGCCATGATTACCGGCCAAATGCTTATAAAAAACGGCGCGGAAATCTACCGTGCCGAGGATACCATCGAGCGTATGTGTGCCTGCGTGGAAGAAATTCACGAGGTGGAGGTCTTCGGTCTGAGTTCGGCGATTTTTGTCTCCGCACAATACGAAGGCGAAACCATAACCATGTTTAAAGATATCGAATCCCAGGGGATTCATCTGGCGCGCATCGACGCCATAAACTCTTTTTCCAGAAAATTTGTCGCCGGACAAATTTCTCTGAAAGATGCAAAAAAAGAGCTCTATTCCATCTCTACCATGGAAAAATGTTCCTTGCCATTAGCTATCCTCTTTACCGGCTTGTGTAGTGCTTCTTTCGCCATTATGTTTGGCGGCGATTGGTTCGATTTTGCCTACACTTTTTTCGTCGGTTCCGTTTTGGGCTTGAGCATGCGCATCACTTCCCATTACGATATGTCTTTCTTCCCTGAAACTTTCATCGGCACCATGGTCATTTCAATTCTCGCTTTTATCGGCGCTTCCGCATCGTCGCGATTGCATATGGATATGATTATTATTGGCTCCATTATGCCGCTGGTTCCCGGTTTGCAGGTTACAAACGCCCTTCGGGATATTATGAGCGGGGACTTTGTCTCCGGCATGATCGGCATTACAAAGGGCATTTTCGTCGCCCTCGCCATTGCCCTGGGCGTCGGATTTATTCTGAACATTCAAAAGATTATAGGAGGCTGATATGCCCGTTTCAAAACTTTTTATCATGTTTGTAGTCTCAACTGCAGCGACCATCGGTTACTCCATTCCCATTGAACTACCGAAAAGAGCGTTGATCCCCGCCGCATTAAGCAGCGGTTTCTCTTATTTGGTTTATTTGAAAATTTTGGAACTGGAAGGCAGCGCCTTTTTCGGCGCGTTCGTTGCCGCATTAATCATGGGCATTCTCAGCGAATTTTTATCTCGCCATTACAAAATGCCGGCGACGATTTTTGTTCTGCCTCAATTGATTACGCTGGTCCCCGGCGGCGGCATGTACTACACCATGAGCTATTTAATTCAGGACAATATGGAATTTTTCGTTCGCGAAGGGGCAAACACCTTTTCCATTGCCGTGGCGCTTTCCATGGGCATTGTAGCGTCCAGTTTGTTTTCCCAATCCCTTCGTGCTTTCAGAAAACGCTCATTGAGAAATACCCATCCTATTTTCCACAAATTTAAAACCTTTTAACTCCATAGAAATCAGAACCACCGGCTTAGC
>NZ_JBBKBU010000032.1:0-27856 GCF_037892835.1 Peptoniphilus sp. HCN-40583 | reverse complement strand
TACTCGATTACTTTCATTGCCATTCTCCTTTTGTCTTTCAATTGCATTACGATGACTTCTATCTATATACCCCGTCCGGCTTTTGCCACGCAAAAAACGCCCGAGGATTCTCGAGCGTTTTGTCTTGATTATTTTCGGATGACGTAATCGTCGCCGTCGACGGCAATTTCCAAATGATCGCCGTCCATAATGTCTCCTGCAATAAGGGCGCGGGAGAGTTTGGTTTCGATGTGGTTTTGGATATAGCGTTTGACGGGACGTGCGCCGTAGAGCACATTGTAAGCTTCCGACAGGATTTTTTCTTTGGCTTCGTCGGTGGCTCTGATGTGAATGTCTCTGTCTTCGAGGCGGCTTTCGATTTCTGCCAGATCCGTGTCGATGATTCTGACGATTTCATCTTTCAACAGGGGCTTAAAGAGGACGATTTCGTCGACCCGGTTTAAAAATTCCGGACGGAAGTGGTCTTTCATTTCCCTGTTGACGGCTTCTTTCGCATCGTCGGAGATGGTGCCGTCTTCCGTGACCCCTTCGATTAAGTCTTGAGACCCGATGTTGGAGGTCATGATGATGACCGTGTTTTTAAAGTCCACGGTGCGGCCTTGATTGTCGGTGAGGCGGCCGTCGTCCAGTACTTGCAAGAGGATGTTGAACACATCTCTATGGGCCTTTTCGATTTCGTCGAAGAGGATGACGGAGTAGGGTTTTCTTCTGACGGCTTCAGTGAGTTGGCCGCCTTCGTCGTAGCCCACGTATCCCGGAGGCGAACCGACCAGGCGGGAGACGCTGTGTTTTTCCATGTATTCGCTCATGTCGATACGAATCATGTTCCGTTCGTCGTCAAAGAGGGCTTCGGTTAAGGCTTTGGCCGTTTCGGTCTTGCCGACACCGGTGGGCCCTAAGAAGATAAAGCTGCCGATGGGGCGGTTTTGCGCCTTGAGCCCGGCCCGCGCACGGAGCACGGCGTCGCTTACGGCTTTCGTGGCATCGGCTTGGCCCACGACGCGTTTCTTCAGAATTTCGTCTAAGTGGAGGAGCTTTTCACGCTCCGTTTCGGCGAGCTTGGCGACGGGAATGCCCGTCCACTTGCTCACCACTTCGGCGATTTCTTCTTCGGTCACTTCTTCTTTGATGAGTTTGCCGTCGCCTTTTTCTTTGTTTTGCTCTTGCTTCAATTGTTCTTCCAATTTAGGCAATTCGCCGTATTTTAAGGCGGAGAGTTTTTCCAAATCGTAGTTGCGTTCCGCTTCTTCGATTTCGTGGCGCACCTTGTCGATGGCTTCTTTTATATTTTTTTCGCCTTCCAACTCTTTCTTTTCCGTTTCCCAACGGGCGATAAGGGCGTCGTAATCGGCCTTTTCTTCGGCCAATTCTTCTTCCAAGGCGGCGAGGCGCTTTTTCGAAGCGTCGTCGGTTTCTTTCTTTAAGGCTTCCCGCTCAATTTCCAGTTGGAGAATGTGGCGGCGAATTTCGTCGATTTCCGTGGGCATGGACTCGATTTCCGTGCGCACCATGGCGCAGGCTTCGTCCATGAGGTCGATGGCCTTATCAGGCAGGAAGCGATCGGTAATGTAGCGATCGGAAAGCAGAGCCGATTGAATGACCGCGCCGTCGGAAATGCGAATGCCGTGATAGATTTCGTATTTTTCCTTCAGGCCGCGCAAAATGGAAATGGTGTCTTCCACCGTAGGCTCTTGTACTTGCACTTTTTGGAAACGACGTTCCAATGCCGGATCCTTTTCGATGTACTTGCGGTACTCGTCCAAGGTGGTGGCGCCGATGGTGTGGAGTTCGCCTCTGGCGAGCATGGGCTTTAAGAGGTTGCCCGCATCCATGGCCCCTTCGCTCTTGCCGGCGCCGACGATGTTGTGAATTTCGTCGATAAACATAATGATTTCGCCTTCGGAGCTCTTCACTTCGTTTAAGACGGCCTTCAAGCGTTCTTCAAATTCGCCGCGGTATTTGGCCCCGGCGATTAATGCCCCCATGTCCAGGGAGAAGACAGTTTTGTTTTTCAAACCGTCGGGCACATCGCCAGCCACGATTCGTTGGGCCAAGCCTTCGACGATGGCGGTTTTCCCGACGCCGGGCTCGCCGATTAAGACGGGATTGTTTTTCGTGCGGCGAGAGAGGATGCGGATCACGTGGCGCACTTCATCGTCGCGGCCGATGACCGGGTCCATTTTTCCCTTGGCCGCTTCCGCCGTCATGTCCCTTCCGTATTTATTTAAGGCTTCGTAGGTGTCCTCGGGATTGTCGCTGGTCACGTGTTGATTGCCGCGAATTTCTTTTAAGGCGCCCATAAAGCGGTCTTCGTCGATGCCGAATTCCTTAAAAATCCGCTTGTTGTTTACCCCATCCCCTTTAATCATGGCGAGGTAGAGGTGTTCCACGCTGACGTAGCTGTCGCTTAAGCGCTTCGCTTCTTTCAATGCGTCGGTTAAAACGCCGTTCATGGCGTTTGAGAGGCGAGGGGTGGCGCCGGTTTGTTTCGAGAGGCGGCCGATTTCCCTGTCCAAGGCGTTTTCCACTTCCTTGGCATCGACGCCCATATAGTCCAATACGCGGGGAATAAGGCCTTCTGCATCGGACACCAGGGCCTTATTTAAGTGGAGGACGTCTACCTCCGGGTTTCCGTATTCTTGTGCCAAGTTTTGCGCGCTTTCTAACGCAGCCATGCTTTTTTGTGTAAATTTATCGATTTTCATATGGCACTCCTTTCATGCTGGTTATTTTTTCTTTTATTTTTTGTATTTTTCACTTAATTGTTTGTAAAGCGCTTCATCTTCCGCGCTTAAATTGTCCGGGTTCACGAGGACAAAGCGAATGTACGCATCCCCTGTGCGGCCCTTTAAATCCTTCAGCCCTTTTTTGGCCAGGCGCAGCTTTTGGCCGCCCTTGGTCTTTTCGGGTACGGTAATGCGAAGCTTCCCGGCGGGAAGATCGCAGGTGATTTTGTCGCCGAAATAGGCTTGCCAAGGATAGATGGCTTGATCCACGATTAGGTCCAGACCGTGGATTTCCACGCCCTTCGGCGATGTGACGTGAATTTTAAAGAGAATGTCGCCGTCGACGCCGAATTTCTCGCCGCGAACTTTCAATTTCTTGCCTTCGGTAATGCCTGCCGGCACCTTCACGGGAATGTCCACGGCCTTGCCGCCGATGGTGAGGCTCACTTGCCGCTCTACGCCGTGATAGGCATCGTCCATGGAGATGGAAAGCTCTGCGGAATACTGCGTGCGTTGCGGCTTGTGGGCCCTGCGAGAGCCTTTGAAGTCGCCGAAAATATCGCCCATGTTAAAGGTGGTACTTCTGCGCTTCGAGCCTGCGCTTGCACTCCCGCCTCCGAAGAACATATCGAAGAAATCGCTGAAGTCACCGCTTCCGCCGGTGGTGGTGTAGGTGTATCCGTATTGGGAGGGATCGAAATTCATGCCGCCGGAGAAATTGCCGGCGCTACCGAATTGATCGTAGGTTTGTTTCTTCTTCGGATCGGACAACACTTCGTAGGCTTCGTTGATTTCCTTAAACTTTTCATGTGCCTTTTTGTCGTCGGGATGAAGGTCCGGGTGATATTGCTTCGCCAGTTTGCGAAAGGCTTTTTTAATCGTTTTTTGATCGGCGCTTTTATCTACGCCCAATGTCTTGTAATAATCTTTATATTCCATAAATCACCTCAGTTGACTTTCTTTGACCTTGATTCCATTATAACACCTTCGCCGCGGAATGCAATAGATTTTTTGACCTTGTTTGACTTTTCTTTTCATTCCCGCCTAAAACAAGAAAAGCCCGCGTTTAGCAGGCTTTTTCGCAATCGATCAGAAGCGTTCCGCGTGGTTCACAAAGGCATCGACGAAGCCTTGCAAAAAGTCTTCCGTGTCTTTGATCAATTCGCCGTTTTTGTCGAACTTTTCGTGGACGGCGGACAGATAGACTTCCGGTTGTTGCAGAGGAATGAGATCGACGAAAATCAAATTTTGTCGCAAACTGAAATTCGCCGCCATGCCGCCGGAGGAGCCGACGCTGGCGCTTACGACGGCCGCGGGCTTGGTACCCCATTTGCTCTTGCCATAGGGGCGACTCGCCACGTCGATGGCGTTTTTAACGGCCGGTGCGCATAGGCGATTGTATTCCGGCGTAAAGAAAATATAGCCGTCTTTTTCTTCCACTTCTTTTCGGAAGCGGCTGTAGCTTTCCGGTTCGTTGTTTTCCCTTTCGTAGTCTTCGTTGTAAAGGGGCAGATCGCCGATTTCGATAAAGTCGGCTTCGTAGCCTTCCGGGAACATGTCTTTCACCTTTTCGGCGACTTTTCTGTTCCAGGATCCTTTTCTGAGCGAGCCGACAATTAAACCGATTTTTTTCGTCATGGTATACTCCTTTTCTTTCTCTTAACTGTGCTATTTGAGTTATATCCGAAAGAAAGGAAGTCTAAACATTACCGATCCACGTAGCGCTTTAAGTCGCGTTCGATGTCCCGCTTCTTTATGGCTTCTCTTTTGTCGTGAAGCTTCTTGCCCTTGGCCTCGGCGATGGAAAGCTTCACCCGGCCCCGCGTCAGGTGCACGTTTAAGGGCACGATGGTGTAGCCCTCCTGCTCCGTGGCCTTGGCCAGCTGGGCGATTTCTTTTTTGTGCATGAGGAGCTTGCGCTTTCGCAGGGGATCCATATTAAAGCGATTCCCCTGTTCGTAAGGCGCCACGTGCATCCCTTCGATAAAGATTTCGCCCCCTTCGATGGAGCAGTAGGCTTCTTTAATGGCCACGCTGCCCTTGCGAATGCTCTTCACCTCCGTCCCCTTTAAGACGATGCCCGCCTCGTAGGTGGTTTCGATGTGGTATTCGTGAAAGGCTTTTTTGTTGTTGGCCAAAAAGTCGCCGTCGGTTTTCTTCTTTTTAGCCACGGGCATCCTCCTCTAATTGAAAGTCGATGCGTCCCAGTATGGGATCGGCGCCGGCCACGACGATGCGCATGGGATCGCCCATGTGAATGGTTTTTTTCGTGCGCTCGCCGACGGCCACATAATGGTCTTCGTCGAAGCGATAGAAATCGTCCATGGAGGCGTAGCCGATGAGGCCTTCCACTGTGTTGTCCAGTTCGCAGAAAATACCGAAGGAAGTAATCCCCGACACTTTCGCATCGAAACTTTCTCCGATGTGATCGGCCATGTATTGGGCCATCTTCACATCCACCACCTTGCGCTCCGCTTCCTGGGCGATTTTTTCCGTGGCGGAAATGTGATCGGCAATGTCCGGGAAGGTTCTCTTGTATCGATCGATGAGCTTCGTGTCCAGAACGTGGTTCAAATCCTGCTTAATGATCCGATGAATGGTTAAATCCGCGTAACGGCGAATGGGCGAAGTAAAGTGGGAATAGTATTTGGCGGCGAGGCCGAAGTGGCCGGCGAGTTCTTCGCTGTAGCGGGCCTTTTGCATGCTCCGGAGGATCATGGTTTGAATCAACGCCTCTTCGTCTTTTCCCTTGCAGGCCAAGGTCAGCTTTTGAATGTCCTTGGGGTGGATGTCCTTGGTGAGATCCAAATGGTAGCCGAAGGGGCGAATCACCGCATTTAAAAGGGTGAGCTTTTCAGCGTCCGGCTCCTCGTGGATGCGGTAGATGAAGGGCAGCTTCTTTTTGTGGTAGGTTTCGGACACGGTTTCGTTGGCGAGGAGCATAAATTCCTCGATAAGGTCGTTGGCATCCCGGTGATCCACGAGGCCGATGTGGGTGGGGTGGCCGTCAGCATCCAGCTCAATGGCCGGCTCGTCGAAGGAAAAGTCGATGTTGCCCCGCTTATCCCGCATCTTGCGACGATTTTTCGCCATGGTGTTTAAAATCGTGAGCTCCTCTGTGAGATCTTTCAGGGATTCGTGGATCTTTCCGTCTTCCAAAAAGTCGCTGACATGGGTGTAGACCAGGCGGCGGTCGCTGTTAATCACCGTTTCGGCGATGTGATAATTGTAGACCTTACCCTTGTCGTCCAGCTCAAAAATCACGCTCAAACAAAGGCGATCCACCCCTTCGTTTAAAGAGCAGATGCCGTTGGAAAGGGCCTTGGGCAGCATGGGCAGGACCTCACTTAAAAGATAGACACTGTTGCCCCGATGGAGGGCCTCTCTATCCAAGGGGCTTCCCATGCGCACGTATTCCGCCACGTCGGCGATGTGTACGCCCACTTCCCAATGGCCGCCTTTTAATGGACGCACGCTCAAGGCGTCGTCGAAGTCTTTGGAATCGGCGCCGTCGATGGTGAAGGTGGGCACGTCTCGAAAATCTTCCCTGCCCGCCACGGCGGAAAGGCTCACTTTTTGAGGAATGGCCTCCGCTTCGTCCATGACGTCTCTCGGAAATTCCAAATCCAGCCCCATGGCATAGGCAATGGAGAGAATGTCCACGTTTTTGTCCTCGGGATAGCCCAGAACTTCCACGATTTTTCCCTCGGCCTTTTTGTTGGGTTCCGGATATTTTTCAATGTCCACCACGACTTTTTGGCCATCTTCGGCGCCGTTTTTCCACTTTTTCGGAATGAAAATGTCGTCGGGAATTCGCTTGTCGTCGGGGGTGACGAAACCGAAGCGCATGGCGTCGTCGTAAACACCGACGATGCGATGATTGGCCCGCTCCAACACGGCGACGACGCGGCCCTCATCCCCTTTTCCCGGATCCTTGGAGGGGATTTTTTCCACGAGCACCCGATCTTTGTTCATGGCGGAGTTCACCTTGGTGCGGTGAATGTATAAATCCGCCATGTCCTCGTCGTCGGGAACGAAGAAGCCGAAGCCCTTGTCGTTGCCTTCGAAGGTGCCGGTCATGAGCCCGTGGCGAAGGCTGGCGTGGTAGTTTTTATCCTCGTCCCGGTAAAGGGTGCCGTCTTTTACCATATCCTTTAAAAGGCCCTTCATTTCCTTTTGCAGATTGTCGTTGACGTTTAGGGCGCGGAAAATTTCCCGCTTGCTCAGGCCGTCGTTTTTTTCCAAAGCCTCCAGTACCCGGTCTCGAATAGTCATAATGCCTCCTTTGGCTTACAGTTTGCTACCGTAGGTGGTTTTCGTAAATAAATTGGATTCGTAGCTGTAGGTGGTGTCCTTGCGTTCATTCGCGCGGATCTCGCCTAATTCGATGACTCTACTTAACAACTCGGCAAAGGGAATGCCCACAGGCTCCCACAAGTAAAAGCCCATGGAGCCGGGCAGGGTGTTGATTTCATTGACCACCGGCTCCCCTTCGGCGACGAGAAAATCGATTCGGGCCGCACCGCAGGCGTCGATGGCGGTGAAGGCATCCTTCGCCAAGTCTTCGATTTTTTTCTTTAAGGCCTCGTCTACATCAGCTGGACAGTTTCTCGCATTTTTCCCCTTGCTCGGGCCGGTTTTTTTGCCGCCGCCCACGTATTTATCTTCGAAGCTCAAAAGATCCTTCCAGCCAACGGGCTCTTCCAATGCCGATGCGATCACGTCTCCTGCATAGCCCAAGACAGCGCAGTTGATTTCCCGGGGATTTTCCGCCGCCTTTTCGACTAAAATCTTGCGGTCGTAGCTTGCGGCGAGATCCATGGCATCGTCAAGGGCCGCGGCTTCTTTCACTTTCGTAATGCCGATGGAGGAGCCCAGATTGGCAGGCTTGACGAAGACGGGATAGCCCAGCTCGCCGATAGCCTTTTTCACATGCTCTTTTTCCTCACGCCACTGACGGCGATAAAAACATTTCCCCTCCATAACGGGGATGCCGTGGGCGCGAAAGACATCTTTCATGATCATTTTGTCCATGCCTACGGCGGCGGAAAGGGTGGAGCAGCCGATGTAGGGGATGTCCATGGTGTCGAAGTAGCCTTGAATGGAGCCATCTTCACCGAAGGTGCCGTGAAGGGCCACAAACACCATGTCCACGTCGGCGTAGACCGCTTCTTTCATGCCGCCTTTTGAAAAGAGACCGCCCTTTTCCTCTTCCAGTCTGTAAAGTTTCCCGCCGCTTCCGGCTTTGAAATACACTTCAAATGTATCGTCGAAATTGCCTTCTTTAAAAGTTTTGAAATTCGACAGACTTTCGCCGCCTAAAAACTTGCCGTCCTTGGTAATGTAGACGGGCACGGCCTCGTATTTGGATTTATCTAAATTTTCCATCACTTGCATACCGGTAATGACGCTGACTTCGTGTTCCACACTGCGTCCGCCGAAAAATACAGCGATTGTTTTCATAATGCACGTTCTCCCTTCGTGGTAATTCTTGTTTTATTCTATCATAGACGGCGCAGGGAATAATAAAGATCCGTGAAGATTGCGTAAAAAAGATGCATTAAAAAAGCGGCCCGAAAGCCGCTTCATTATTCGTCGTAGGAATCGGGAAGGTCGTTTTCGAAAAGCACCACGTCGCCTACGGTTGCCACATGGCCTAAAGATGCCGTGGCTTCGTCGAGGTTTCGCACCACGATCATCTTCTCTTCGCTGAAGCCCGCATCCATAAGGCCCTTTTGAATGGGCGCTGTGCGCTTTTTGCCCACGAGAATGGCAATATCGCAAACTCCGGCGATTTCCTTGCCCAGTTTGTAGTTTTCTTCCTCTTCCATATCGCCTAATTCCACCATGCCCGGCGTGACGATAATCTTCTTGCCTTTTTCGAACTGGCTCAGCACATCCAGCGCCGCCCGGGCGCCGACAGGATTGGAGTTAAAGGCGTCGTCGATGACGATGATCCCCGTGCCGCCGTCGACGATGTTCAGGCGGTGTTCCACCGGTTCCACTTTGCCGATGCCGCGGGCCACGGCCTCAGGCGCCATGCCCAGCACATAGCCTGCGCTGGCGGCGGCGAGGAGGTTGGAAATGTTGTGCTTGCCTAAAAGCTTCGTTTCCGCCTTCACTTCGCCCTTGCCCTTAAAGCCCAGGGTAAAGGAGCTGCCCCGCTCGTGTACGGCAATGTCCTTGGCATAGACGTCCAGCTTGTCGATGGCTTCCATGCCGTAGCGAATGGTGCGCTTTTTCGTCTTGTCCGCCAAGGGCTTCACGTAGTCGTTGTCGTAATTAAAAATGGCGATGTCACCCTCGGCCAAGGCTTCGATGAGCTCGTACTTGGTCTTTTGAATGTTTTCGATGGTCTTAAACAGATGCATGTGGGTGGGCCCGATGGCGGTGATGATCCCGATGGAAGGCTGCACCAGCTCCGCCACTTCGGCGATTTCCCCGGGCTCTTTGGCGCCCAGCTCGGCGAGGAAGATCTCGTCTTTTTCGTCCAACTCGTTGTTAATGACCTTGGAAAGGCCCATGGGCGTATTGTAAGAAGAGGGCGTGTTTTGTACCACAAAGGCCTCTTCAAGGACGGTGGAGGTAATAAATTTCGTGGAGGTTTTGCCGAAACTTCCCGTAATGCCCACGACCTGCAGGCCCTTTTCCTTCAGATCCCGCACCTTTTTCTGCGCCGAATCGTAAAACCCCTGATTGATCTTCATTTCCTTGGGATAATTGATGCGATTGGCATAAATCAAGATGGCGTATTGGAAATAATAAATCCCCACACAGAAAATGGCAAAGACCACCGTCGCCAACGTAGGCGACACACCGTAGGCGGCCACGGCGGCGAGAAGGGCCACCAAGAGGAGCAGGCGATTCAATAAGCGGTGCACATTAAAAAGCCGCGTGGCCCGCTCCGTCATCACCAGGGGCGTCTTTTCCGAGGTGGGTGCGTAGCGAAACGCTTTAATCTTGTCGCCGTTTGTGCGAATCCACGCCTTGTACTCCCCTTCGTTGTAGCCTTCCAATTGAAGCATATGGAGGGGATAAAGGGCCCGCTCGTTAAACAGCTTGTAGAGCGCAAAACTCAGCGCCAGGTAAATGGCTAAAAAGATCACAAAAGAAACTGAATGATACATAGTGACTCCTTATAAAAATGAACGCAACACGGCGTCGAACTGACCGTAGGCGTCGAGGTAACTGTAGTGGCCGCCTTTCAGGACCACGAGGCCCGCTTCGGGGATTTTTTCTTCAAAGACCTTGGCCATGGAAAGAGGCGTGGCGTCGTCTTCATCGCCCCAAATCAACAGGGTATCCGCCTGAATCTTCGGGAAGTAATCTTCCGTGGATTCATTTACCACCTTCACAAAGACCTTGCGCATGATCCCATCCGCCGCCTTGTAATCGTCGGAACCGAAGTTTTTGTAAAAACGCGCCATGGCCGCATCCGTGTCCTGCCAGAAAAACAGCAGCCTGTAAAGCTTCTTTAAAAGCTTGAAGGTGTACACCTTTCTGTAATAAGTAAAAGACCGCTTCGGCAGCACGCCGGAAGCATCCACCAAAACCAATTTATCCACCTTTTCGGGATAGAGGGCGGCGAAGACGCTCAATGTCTTTCCGCCGAAAGAATGGCCGATGCAGGTGGCTCGATTGACGTGGTAGTAATCGTAGAGCTTCCTTAAAAGATCCACGTAATCGTCGCCGCCGATGACTTCATCGGGCTCGTCGCTGTCTCCGTGGCCCAAGCTGTCGTAGGCAATGACCCGGTAGCGATCTTTGATGCTGCTCACAATGGGCATGACCGATTCGATGTTCGCGCCCCAACCGTGCAAAACGAAGGCCACATCCTCCCCGGTCTTCGTGTCGTAGACGGCAATGTTTTTTCCGTCGATGCGGATAATTTCTTTCTCCATCTCATCCCCCTTAAAAAATGATTATACCATAGGAGTCGCCTCGCTCCGAGGTTTACAACGCATTTTTGTCCGCAAAGAATATTTCAGCGAATTGTTGAATACATATTGTATTCAAATTTCAAAAATTGTGGACATTGCATTTTCCCGGTGTTATGATTACTAATAATGAATGTCTCTTAAGGAGGTTACAGAATGGAATTTTTATCTTTAAAAGACCATGTTTATAATTTTATTGCCGATCAGATCCGTCTCGGCAAACTTAATTCAAACGAAAAAGTAAATGAACAAGACATTTGTCAGCAATTAAATATCTCTCGTACGCCGGTGCGTGAAGCGTTAATTCAATTGGCCGCAGACGGCTTCTTGGATTCCGCACCTCGTCGGGGCTTTCGGGTCAAACCCCTGACAAAAAAAGAAAGCGAAGATATTTACCGCATTCTCGCGCCCTTGGATGCCCTGGCTGCGGAACTGGCCGCCGGCAATCTGACGAAGGATGATTTGAGAGCCATGGACGATTTGGTCGAGCTCATGGATTTTCACATCGACCGCTTCCAATTCGACGAGTATTTTATTCTGCAAGAGCGCTTCCACGATATTTACATCGAAAAATCTCAAAACGAAACCTTGATTAACACCATCGACCGCCTGCAACGGCGCTTCATTCGCCAAGGCCACGACATGGGCAGCAACGAAGCCTTTCAAAAGCTTTTGCACGACACCAATCGACAACACTCCCGCATTACGGATCTCTTCCGGGAAAACAAAATTGAAGAACTGAAAGATTTTCTCGCCCACACCCATTGGACCTATCACTTTTCCGAAGTGGGTCAGACAGCTACAGACGACTAAGCAAAATACAGGGCGATCCCCTGTATTTTTTATTGGAGGATGACATGACCATTTATATGAACACCATCGCCTACGATTCCCCGGCCCACGAGGCAGCCATCGCCCTGAGAAAGCACATCCTATTTAATCCCTACGATGAGGCCTTCGACGAAGCGCGAAAAACCTGGGATCGGGACAAAGTCCTCTACGGCCTCTTTGACGACGATGAATTAATCGGCGCCATGGTGACGAAAAAGACGGAGGAAGGCCTTCACGTTGAGGAAATCCTAATCTCCTACAACAAACAGCGCCAAGGCCTGGGCAAGCAAATGATGGCCTTTTTGGAAACCCGACTGGAAAAAGATCAGATCCTTACCGCCGAAGGGCCCCTCTCCGCCCGCGCCTTCTACGAAGCCTGCGGTTTCGCGCCGAAATCCAAATACCGCGGGCCGAACGACCGCATGCGCTTGGATTTCGAGAAAAAGGTGACGGGAAAGACGAAAAATCCCCTTCCCCTTTTCGACCATCGCCAAAACCTGCCCCTTATGTACTTCACCATGGGCACGAAAGATTTCGAACTGATTCCCGTGATTCGCAACCACTTCCCGAAGGAGCACCTTTTCGTCGTGGACCTTTTACGAGACGACGCCTCCTGGCTGGATTTCGCCAAAGAAACCAAACGCCGCACGGGGAAATACACTTTTATCGCTCCCGCACTCTACGGCAACCGCGCCTTTCGCCCCCTGGACGACTTCGATCTTCCGGCGAAGTGCGCCTCCGAAGCCGATCGCCTGAGCAAGAGCAAAACCGCCCTTTTAATCGGCACCAACCATGAATTTTCCACTAACGGCTATCGGGCGGCCTTCGAATCTGAAAGCCCCTCCCTTTCCACGGTGGAAATGCCCCTGGAGGCGGAAGATCTGCGCGGTCGTTACAATCTGGATGCGGATTTCTACAACAGCTTCGCCGAAAAAATCGACGCTTTAAAGGAAAATCCCTTCGATACTTTGGCCGTCATCGACGTGCCTTTCTCCACCCAATCCGATGCCATGGAAAAATTCTTAGAAGAAACCCTGGCGAGAAAACTCGCAAAAATCGACGTCTTCGACCTCTTTATCACAGGGCTGCGCAAAGATCTTCTCGAGACCAATCGCCTGCGCCACGAGGCCTCGCCGGGACAGCTGGTGATCTTCTCAGAAACCCCGGATCGGGCGCGGGCGGAACTGGTGCGCGTCCATCCCGCGGAAATGAGCGCGAAAATCGAGACCATCCGATGATTCTTTTAATTCTCGCCGATTTGGACAATGCCATCGCAAAAGACGGCAAGCAGATTACCTTTATCCCCGAAGACTTGGCCCGCTTCAAGGCCCGCACCACCGGCGAGGTGATCCTTATGGGCCGAAAAACCTTTGAGGATACGGGGACACTTCCCCACCGCATCACCGGCGTCATGACGCGAAAAAATCTTCCCGATGAAGAAAGCCTCTTCTACTTTTCCTCGGAAGAAGCGCTGGACGAAAAGCTCAAAGCATACGGCGATAGAAAAATCTTCCTCGTCGGCGGCGCCGGGATCATTAAAGCCCTCTTTCACCGCATCGAGGAAGCCTACATTACCCGGGTCAATTACCGCTCCGGCGGCGATGTGAAAATCCCCTCATTAGAGGATGATTTCGAGTTGATCGAAACCACACCCATCACCGATGCAGCCACGGAAGAACATTGGATACGGAAAAAATAAGACAGAGAACGTCATCGTTCCCTGCCTTATTTTTATGCTATGTTCTTTTTTCTATCTAGGATCCCGCTCAAGAGCAAGAGACCGCCAAGAAACGAAAAGGGCGGCTCGTTGTACCACATGATTACGATCCAGCCGAACATCTTCTCATTTCCCGAAAAAGCCAAATACACGCCGATCAAACTAAGGACCAAAAGTCCGAAACCCCACAGAATTTTTTCTCCCCTGCTCATGTGGGCGACGAAACCATAGGCCAGTAGCCCTTCTATAAATAAAAAGGCCAGGCGAAAGGTCCATTGAGCGGCGTACATATCGGGCCCGCTCACATCTTCGGCATAGCGCACGCCGATGAACTGCCACAAAAATCCCAGGCCGATCATAAGGGCGAGAAAGATGATTCGTTTCAGTGATTTCATTCCGCGCCTCCTTCTTTTCGAGAGTATATTATTGAGAAATCTGAGTGCTGCCGACTTGCAAGGCGCCGGTTTACCGTTTTATTTATACCCCCCCGCACGAGTAAAACCTTCGGGAGACTTCCGCAAGCTATTTTTTTATTCATCCATAAAAATGCAGGTAAAAGCGTTTAAAACTATTCCGATCTCTAGTATACTTAATAATGAATTAGGAGGTATACATACAATGAAAGAATATTCTGTCCGTGAACTGGTGTTCACGGCCCTATTTATCGCTCTGGTCTACGTCTTTACGTGGCTCGTGAAAATCCAATTGCCCTTCGCCCCCAACGGCGGCCTGATCCACTTGGGGAATGTGCCCTTTTTCCTCGCCTGCATCTTTTTTTCCAAGCGGGTGGGCATGCTTTCAGGCGCTTTAGGCATGGGCCTCTTCGATCTGACCAGCGGTTGGGTGGCTTGGTCGCCGATGACGGTGATCTCCGCACTGATTATGGGTTATATTATGGCCACCTTAAACACACGGGACTTCCGCTTAAGCCGCTACGTCCTCGCCGCCGTTTTGGTCACCGTCGTCAAAGTGCTCACCTACTACATCGGCGAAGCCATCATGTTTAAATCCCTCTTGGTCCCCTTGGCCAATATTCCGGGAAATATCCTGCAAATCACCGTTTCCGCCATTATCGTCGGCGTCCTTATTCCGCCCATGAGCCGAATCTTGAAAGACGTCACACTATAATTTCATCCATCGAGTAAGGCAGAGAACGTAATCATTCCCTGCCTCTTTTTATTCCCCCTTCTTTTTTCTATCTACGATCCCGCTTAGAAGCAGAAGCACAGCGAGAAACGAAAATCTACAAATCGCGCACTCGATCAACTAAGGTCTTTTTGCTTTTGCTTTCGTAATAAGCCAACACAAAAACCACCCCGATTAAGGCGTTTACGCCATGCACAAGGAATAATGGCCACCACTTACTCTGAACGTCAAGCCACATCGCCTGCTTCATCGCACGTTTTAGTAGATAATTGCCCACACAGGCCATGAAGAAAGATGCCGCAAAAAAGCTACAAACAGAATAGATAGCGGTCTTCGCCGCCAAATAGACCTTGAGCTTTTTCCGGGTCATTCCTACGGTTTCCAAAATCGCCAAATCACGCCGGCTTTTCAGTACCTCTGTGGCAATGATGTTGATGAAATTTAAGACGGAGATGAGGAAAAGAACGAAAGCAAGACTATAACCGGCAAGCTCGATTAAATGCTTCGTGTCTTCAAATGACTTTTCTTGCTTCGCTCTGGAATCGTAAGAAAAATCCGCTTTCTTCTCCATTTTATCCAATGCATCGTCAAAGTCTTTTTTCGACTGCTTCTCAATGTCAAATCCGTAAGACATCAAACTTGAATTCTTCATCCATGCCTTATAGCTTTTTGGAGAGATGTATAAATAAACGCGATCACGCGCGGGATTCGTTTCACTCACGGGGAGATCCTTATCTTTCCCCACTTCCATGAAATAACGTAACCCGTTGGAAAAGTTATAGGGAATTTTTCCCATAATCGTTAATATCCTCTCTTCACCCTTTACCGTCACATGGATTTTTTCTCCAACGGAAAAAGTCCTTCCGCCGCCTTGTTCGATCCCGAGAATAACACCGTCTCCCTCATTCCAGCTTTTTTCATCGAAGCGGCCTTCCAAAAAGGACTGTTTTTTCACTAAATATGGATCCATGCCGAAGAGTACGGAAAAAACAGTTTCTCCCTTTATTTTTACCTCCGGATAGGCGCTCCCGTAACCTGCCCCATAAATACCTCCACCGCCGACAAATCCGGGCAGTTCCTCGATTTTCCTGCAATACTCTGGGTCCAAAGCTGCGTCCTTACCAAGATACTCGTACCGAAAATAGGCGGGGCTCGCCACATTGTAGTCGGTGGTAATCGTATCGGAGAGGCCTTTTTTTATGTCCATATTTGTCGTATAGGTCAACACAGATGTTAAGATGATCGACGCCAATGCCATGGACAATACCACAGATGTAAATCGTCCTTTTTTATGAAAGACTTCTCGAACAGCCAAACGTCCGAGCGAAAAACTGCGTCGGTTTTTATAATTTCCCACGACCGTATCAGTATACTGCGCCCCGTGAATCGGAGGAACTTTCTCCGCCAAACGCGCCGGTCTAAAGATGGAGAGATATACAGTACACACAGTGACGACGGCGGAAACAATGCCCACGCCTGCGAAAAACGCAACATCGGGTCGAACATTCGCCAGCATCGCATTTTGTTCAAAGAGGCGATTTAAAATCATTGCACTGATTGCAAATCCCCCGACTTCACCGACGACCGTCGCGGGCAAATCGACCATCAAGCCTTGGAAATATAAGAGTTGCCTCGTCTGCTTTTTCGTCATTCCCAAGGTTTTTAATAAACCGATCAGGCGCACGTCTTCAGCAACGGATAACTCAAATACCGTGTGGATAATGAGATAGGCGGATAGAAAAATCAAAAACACCATGGCAAGCGCAGGCAGAAAAATCGTGTAGTCAAAATTTTCATCGTTTGAAAAATAGGCGAAATTGACGCCTAAACGCAGAGTCTTTTCTTCCGCCGATGCGGGACTTTGGGGGGTCGCATAGCCGGCATCCTTGGCGATGGCACGCAATTGCCGTCTAATGCGCCAGGAATGCTTTAAGCGAACTTCCATTTCCTGATTTTTCGAAGGAACCCTTTGCTCGTCGGCGTAGGCTTTCGATACGTAGATTTGCCCGACACCCACATTGGAATCAACAGGACTTTTGTACGTTCCCGCGATGACAAAATCGTCGTTTTTTCGAGCCAATACTTCCGAAGAAGAACGATCGATCACATGATAGACAAGGTGGATTTTCTCACCGATCTCCCCTTTGTATCCCATCTTCTCCACGGCTTGTTTTTCTACAACGATTTCGTTCTTTTTCCTCGGAAAATGGCCGTTCATGTCCTCCATAAGCATCCACTGAAAGCCCTTTTCATCCAAGTAACTTATTTCCAAAGGGATCTTCTCATCTTGCGAGACACCAATTAATTGCCTCACGGCGTAGTCGACGATACGCGAATCTCGAGCTAAGGTGCGAATGGCTTTGTCATCGACCTCTTTAAAGCTTCCATGACTTGTCGTGCCGATGGTGCGCATGGTTTGAATTTCCATGCTCTTCACGATGCCAAAAATGATGGAAAAAACAGCCGTAAATAGAAGGGCGCTTAAGGCAATGGATAGAAAGAGGACCCGTCTGCGCCCCGCATTTTCCCTAAGGCGACTCATCGCAATTTTTCTCAGCCACATCCGATTCTTTACCCGCATGGATTCACACCAACTTCCCGTCTGCGACGCGCAGGATTTTACCGGCTCGTTGCGCCACGTCGTCGTCATGGGTAATCATGACGATGGTATGCCCCATCTCACGATTAATGCTCTGAAACAAAGCCACCACTTCCGCCGAGGTTTTCGAATCTAAATTGCCGGTGGGCTCATCCGCCAAAATAAGCGCCGGTTTTCTCACCAATGCTCTAGCGATGGCCACCCGCTGCTGTTGGCCACCGGAAAGGGCATTGGGCATCTTGTCCAACTGTTCCTCCAAACCCAAACGAAAAACAATCGCTTGCATATAATCCAACGAAGGCTTTTCGCCGTCTAAACCGAATGGCAAAAGGATGTTTTCATAAACCGTGAGCATGGGAAGTAAATTATATGCCTGAAAGACGAAACCCACGTGTCTCCGCCTAAAAATAGTACGCTCATCCTCTTTTAATGCATAGAGATCCACCCCGTCGATGACTACCTTCCCATCCGTGGGCATATCCAGGCCGCCTATTAAGTGCAACAAGGTCGATTTTCCCGAACCCGATGCTCCAACTACGGCGACAAAATCGCCACTATCAATTTGAAAGGACACATCGTCCAGCGCCTTCACGGTGACATTTTCTCCTTCGTAATACCTTTTTAAATTTTCGACAATTAACATAGCTTCACCTCCCTCTCAGTGTATCAAAGGGATCTTACAAAGGCTTTGCACACGCTCTTACGATTTTGTAAGAAGGAAAAAACTTAAAAAGGTATTGTCACTTGAAAACAAATACTGTTCTCTTTGCACAAGGCTTTCATCGAACCGCCTTCTTGCTCCACAATCTCCCGGGCAATAAACAGACCGAGCCCCAATCCCGGCTTACCAATGGCATTTTTTCCGCGATAAAAACGTGTAAACAGCACTGCCGGGTCCTCATCCGCCATCATTGCCTCATTTTCAACGCTCAAGTGATGGGATAACGTTGTGGGATAGAGGCTTATCCGCACCGAACTGCCCTCGGGCGCATATTTTACGGCATTCTCCACCAGATTGTGGATCGCTTCTTTCATCCATCGCGCATCCAATTCGACCTTTACCTTCTCCAAGTCAAGATCAAAGTCCACCCCTTTTTCCTCTGCCTGTACTTGAAGCCCCATGCATACCTCGCGAATCATCGCATCCATACATACCGGCTGTTTCTGCAATTTAATCATACCGCCTTCCAAGCGAGAAGATTTCATTAAATTATCGATTAAGAACTTCAGTTTATGTAATTCTTCATCCATCACGGACAGATATTGGCTTTCGACCTCTTTCTTCAGAAGCTGGTTATAGAGCATTAAATTGGCGAGCGGTGTCTTGGTCTGATGGGAAATATCGGCAATAAGCCTTTCGGTCTTTTCCTTTTCATCGGCGAGTTTTCTCTCCCGCACGTGATTGGCACGCAGATAAGCTGCAAGCTTGGACTGTGCCTTGGATCGTTCCTTTTCATCGAATGCAGGCGACTCTTCCGCGCCTTCCTCTAAAGCCTCAATCCACCGAGAAAAAGCGCGAAACTCTCGCCGCACACGCCAATCGTCGAAAGCAAACCACGCGAGAAATAGAATTAAAATACAAATTAGAAAGACCATCGGTAACCTACTCCGAACACCGTTTCAATGGGTTCATGGGGTTTAAGTTTTCCTCGGAGACGACTTATATTGACTGCCAAGGTATTTCCGTCCACAAAATCCCCATCCATTCCCCAAACTTTATCCATCAACGCTTCTTTAGTAAGAATGCCCCCATCGGATGCGACGAGAAAATAGAGAATGCGCGCTTCGATGGGTGTAAGAACCAATACCTGCCCCTCATTGAGATAAACATGCTTCGAAAAATCGAAAGTGAACGGTCCTTTTTCAAATACCGCCTTCTTCATGCCTTCATCCTTATTTACCCAATGATTGATTTTCGCCTGTAAAATCCCCAGTGAAAAAGGCTTCGTCAAATAATCGTCGGCACCCAATTTTATCGCGGAAATTATATGCGTCTCCATGTCGATGGCAGATACGATAAGCACGGGCACTTGAGAGCGAAGGCGAATTTCTTTGAGAAAATCCAATCCATCCCCGTCAGGCAAATTCAAATCCAAAAGCACTAAATCTGCTCGATCCACCAGACTTCGCCCCTCTTCCAGCGTGGCGGCGGATAGAATCTC
Source organism: Peptoniphilus sp. HCN-40583 (assembly GCF_037892835.1). Lineage (NCBI taxonomy): Bacteria > Bacillati > Bacillota > Tissierellia > Tissierellales > Peptoniphilaceae > Peptoniphilus > Peptoniphilus sp. HCN-40583. Next base: position 8,738 of record NZ_JBBKBU010000032.1, on the reverse strand, counting down.
CCCCTCATCTGCCAGTGCAATGGCCAGTCCCTTATTTAAGTGTTTGTCGTCTTCTATAATTAAAATCTTTTTCATTCACTCTCTCCTTATGCCCATATTATAGCAAATGCCTTTTCCGTCATCGGCTTTTTTTACGCTATTTATACACAAAAAAAGCCCCTATTCCGAAGAATAAGGGCTTTTTCTTACACATTTGTCGCCGGTCCGTGGTATTCGTTGCTTCCGAAGGCGGGAAGGAGCATAAGGAAGGGGAAGAAGACAGCGAGCACGGCGAAGAGCGTGCTGCACTCGAAGTATTTCATCATTTTGTAGTTGAGGACGGCGGCGTAAATGACATTGACAAAGGGCACGACCATAAGCAGGGCATACCAGTAGCTGTTAAAGACGATTTTCGACGCCACGGCCAGGTTCACGATGGGAATAATGGCCAGGATGCCGGCAAAGCCTGCTTTGGAGAAAAGTTTCCACCAGGCGATGGCGGTGATGATGCCGATGCCGGCAAAAAGCGCCGTGCTCGACGAGGAATTTGCAAATTGTTCCATATTGTTCATAATTTCATCCTTTAGTTTAAAAGATCTTTGATCACATCGGATAAGATCCGGCGCTCTCGTAGGGTAATGCCTTCGATTTTTTGATCGGTGGTGAGGGGCGGGGTGTAGATGGTTTCAAAGCCCATGCGCACGGCCTCTTTGATGCGGCTTGCCATGGCGGGCACTTGTTTCAGCTCACCGGTGAGGCCCACGTCGCCGATAAATAAAGTGTTTGAGGGAATGGGGCGATTGGCCACCGCCGATGCGATGGAAAGAAGGGTGCCTAAATTGGCGGCCCCTTCTTTTAACCTTAGATTCCCCGTGGTCTTCACCACCACATTTTTGTCGTAGAGGCCCATGCCGCCCCGCTCTTCTAAAATAGAGAGGAGCACGCCGAGCTGTTCGCGGCGCAAACATTCGGAGATGCGCTGGGGATAGGGGGTGAAGCTTTTCGACACCAAACTTTCCACCTCCACGATCATGCTGCGGGTGCCTTCGCGGACGATGCACATGGCGCTTCCCGGCACTTCGCTCCCCGCCGCCCGCGCGGTCATAAAGTGGGCGGAGGGATTGTCGATGGAGACCATGCCCCCTTCGGTCATCTTGAAAAAGCCCATTTCTCCCGTGGAGCCGAAGCGATTTTTCGTGGCCTGCAGGATGCGCAGCTCGTCTTGCATTTCGTGGTCGATGAAAAGCACCGTGTCCACCAAATGCTCCAGGGCCCGCACGCCGGCCAGGGAATCCTGTTTCGTGAGCTGACCCACGATAAAGACGGCCTTCGGGTTTTTCGGGTTTTTCGCCACGTCCACCAGGCGATTGGCACACTCCATGGTTTGGGTCGGGGTGCCGGCTCGGGCGGGAAATTCCCCCAAGGTGAAGGTCTGTATGCTGTCTAAAATAATTATATCAGCATCCACGTCCTCGATCCAGTGGCACACATCGTCCATAGAGGTACCGGAGTAGATCCAAATATTTTCGGCAATGGACGGGGCGATGCGTTCCGCTCGCATCTTGATTTGGCTCTCGCTCTCTTCTCCTGAGGCGTAGAGCACCCGGTGGCCCTCATCGGCCAAGGCATTTGCAATTTGAAAGAGGATGGTGGATTTCCCGGCGCCGGGTTTCGCCGCGAGAATACTCACCCCGTCTTCCACGATGCCGCCGCCCATGACTCGGTCGAATTCTTCCATGCCGCTTTTCAGCCGCCGCTTGCTTTCCCCGGAGACATCTTTCAGCCGCTGCGCCGACCGATGGGCCTTCGCGCGGCCGCCGGCTTTCTTTTCCTCCGACACTTCTTCGAAGGTGTTCCACTCGCCGCAGTTCGGGCACTTGCTAAAGTAGCCGGCGCTTTTGTAACCGCAGCTCGTGCAGCAATAGGCCTTATGCTTCATTGGTTACGGTCTCCGCCACTTTTTCTTCTTCGAAGGTGAGGCCGTCTTCTTCCACATCGATGTGAATGGCCTTTTCCTTGTGCACCTTGCCGGAGAGGATCTCGTCGGCCAGGCGGTCTTCGATGTTTTTTCGAATGGAGCGCACCAAGGGGCGGGCGCCGTATTCTTCGTCGAAGCCTTCCTTGCCGATGTAGTCCACCACGCCATCGGCGAAGGTAACGGAAAAGTCGTTGCCTTCCAGGCGGGTTTGAAGATCCTGAAGCATGAGCTTCACAATTTCCTTCACTTGTTCTTTTTCCAGATACTTGAAGACGATGATTTCGTCGATGCGGTTTAAAAATTCCGGTCGGAAGGTTTCCTTCAGGCGGCCCTGAATGGTTTCCACCATTTTGTCGTAGCCCTTTTCGTTCCCTTCATCGGGGGCGCCGAAGCCCACGGTGTTTTGCTTTTTCAAAAGGGTGGCGCCTACATTACTGGTCATAATCAACACGGTGTTTTTAAAATCCACGGTGCGGCCCTGACCGTCGGTGAGGCGGCCGTCGTCTAAAATTTGAAGGAGGATGTTAAACACATCGGGATGGGCCTTTTCGATTTCGTCGAAGAGCACGACAGAATAGGGTTTTCTGCGCACGGCTTCCGTGAGCTGGCCCCCTTCGTCGTAGCCCACATAGCCCGGAGGCGAACCGACGAGGCGGGAGACGCTGTGTTTTTCCATGTACTCGCTCATGTCCACGCGAATCATGGCGCTTTCGTCGCCGAAGAGGGATTTCGCCAAGCTCTTGGCGAGATAGGTCTTGCCGACGCCGGTGGGGCCGACGAAGATAAAGCTGCCAATGGGTTTGTCGGCGCTCTTTAAGCCCACGCGGGCCCGCTTAATGGCCCGGGAGACGGCTTCCACCGCTTGGGGCTGGCCGATGACTTGGCCGTTTAATTCCTCTTCCAAATGGACCAAGCGCTCGCTTTCTTCCGCATTCATGGTGGTCACGGGCACGCCGCTCCACTTGCTCACGATTTCGGCGATTTCTTCCTCGTCCACGGTCATGTTTTGGGCGTGTTTTTCCTTGTCCCAATGTTTCTTTTCATCGGCCAAGGCTTCTTTTACCTTCTTTTCTTCGTCGCGCACCTTCGCCGCTTCTTCGAAGTTTTGTGAATTCACCGCCTCTTCCTTTTCCTTGGAAAGCTTCTTCAGCTTATCTTCCAATTCCTTTAAACCGTTGGGGCTCTTGAAATTTTCTACGCGTAATTTGCTCGCCGCTTCGTCGATTAAGTCGATGGCCTTATCGGGCAGGAAGCGGTCGTTAATGTAGCGGTGGGAAAGTTCCGCCGACGCCGCCAAGGCTTCGTCGGTGATCTTCACATTGTGGTGGGCTTCGTATTTATCCCGAAGGCCCTTTAAAATCAATATCGTGTCCTCAACCGAAGGCTCTTCCACCATAATGGGCATGAGCCTGCGCTCGAAGGCCGTGTCCTTTTCGATGTGTTTGCGGTACTCGTCGATGGTGGTGGCACCGATAATTTGCATCTCGCCCTTGGTCAGGGTGGGCTTTAAAATATTGGAGGCATCCATGGCCCCTTCCGCGCCGCCTGCCCCGATGACTACGTGGATCTCGTCGATAAAGAGAATCACATTTTCTCGAGCTTCCACTTCGGCGATGACATCTTTCAGTCGCTCTTCAAAATCGCCGCGGTACTTGGCGCCGGCGATAAGGGCGGAGACGTCCAATGTGTAGATCTCCTTGTCCTTAATAATCTCCGGCACATTGCCCTCCACGATGCGCTGGGCCAAGCCTTCGGCGATGGCGGTTTTCCCCACGCCGGGCTCCCCGATTAAGACGGGATTATTTTTCGTGCGGCGCACCAACACTTGAATGATGCGCTCGATTTCGTCTTTTCTGCCGATCACGGGATCGATTTTTCCCATGCGGGCTCGGTCGTTTAGATTGTAGCCGAATTCCTCCAGGGCACTTTCCGATTCCAAGGCTTCCTCGTCATTTTTCTTGCCGTCCACCTTTCGAATGGCCATGTAGATGCTCCGCTCCAAGACCGTAATGTCGATGCCTAAATTTTTGAGGGCCAAAACGGCCACGCCCTTGCCTTCTCGCAAAATGCCGAGAAGCAAATGTTCCGTGCCGATGTAATTGTGCCCCAGCTCGTTGGCGATCTCAAGGGCCAGCTCAAAGATTTTTTTCGTGCGGGGCGTGTAGGTGAGGGAGGTTACCGTCACGTCTTCCGGCGCCACGATTCCCCCAATGGCCTCTTTCGCCCGCTCGTAGTTCACGGCCACCTGCCCTAATATAGACGAGGCGCCTCCCGGTTCTTTTAATAAGCCCAGCAAAATGTGCTCGCTTCCTATATATGAATGGCCTTGTTCCCTGGCTTCCGACTGGGCGAAAACCATGGCCCGTTGACTTTTTTCGGTGAATTTTCCGAACATTGCCATTAAAATACCTCCTTTATAAATCGACGCACCTTGTTGGCGCGGTAAATATTGCTGCTCCTGTCGTCGAGAAAGCTTTCCCGCTCCATTTGCAAATGGGCCTTGCCCATGTGGATCACCGCATCGTAGAGATCGAAGTCCCGCATGGGCTTTAAGACGGACAAATCGATCCCCAGCTTCATGTGGCTCAAGTGGAGCATGGTCTCTTCAAAGGTAATGATGCGGGCGTTGCGCAAAATGCCGTAGCTGCGCCGCGCCATGTCTTCCAACTCGATTAAGTGATCCAAATACATTTCTTTGCGCTTGATGCGCTCGAGGGCCGCCACTTCCTGGGAAATGGACTTGGCCCGCTTTAAAAATTCCTCTTCGCTGAGGCCCAGGGTGCGTTCGTTTGAAAGCTGATACATGTGCCCCAGAATTTTTGAGCCTTCTCCGCCCATGCCCCTGAGGACAAAGCCCATGCGGGTAATGGAGCGCTCGATTCTATCCATGCCTAGTGTGTCCAGCGCCGGCAGGTGCAGCATGCAGCCGGCCCTCAGACCCGTGCCCACATTGCTGGGGCAGGCAGTTAAATAGCCCAACTCCCCGTCGTACGAGACGGGAAGCTTTTCTTCGAAAAAGCGGGCAAGGGCCGCCACAGCTTCGTACTCTTCGTCTAAGTGAAAGCCCTTTTTCATGGCCTGAATCCGCAGGTGATCTTCCTCCATCATCATAATGGAGCGGTGATCGTCGCCGATAAAATAAGCGCCGCGGTCTTTATTTTTTAACAGAGCCATGCTGATTAAATTTTCTTCCAAATCGTAGAGATTTTTCAGCGACCCGTCTTTTAATTCGTAAAGGGTCCAAAGATCCTCGTGTTCGTGAAGGGCCTCGGTGATTTTCTCCCGAAGGGCCTTGGCCTGATCCGGGTTTATGGCGCCGGGATAGGGATAGCCCTTGATGTTTCGCGCCAGGCGAATGCGGGATGTGAGTAAAATTTGATCCTTATCCATGGCGCGCATCCTTTATGGCCTTGATTTCATCCCGCAATTGGGCCGCATCTTCGTAGCGTTCTTCCGCCACGGCAAGATCCAGGCGACTTTGAAGGGCCTGTTCCTTCTCCGAGGCTTCCCGATCCTTTCTGAAGGCCTCGGGCATGGTCCCTTCATGGCGTTCGGCTCCCTGCATGCGGGGCAGGAGTGCCTTCAGCTCTTCGGCGAAGGTGTCGTAGCAGCTGTCGCAGCCGAACATTCCCGTCTTGCGAAACTCTTTTAAACTGCGCCCGCACACGGGGCAGGAGCGATCCCCTTCCCCTTCCGCGTCCTTGCCCTGAAACAGAGAGAGCAGCTCTTGAATCATGGGCTGAATATCTATGGGCGGAATTTGCGATGCGGGAAATTGCTTCGCCAAAAAGTCTTGGAAGCAAGAGGGGCACACGTGCTTTTGCCGCATGGCATTGCCTTCCACAATGGTGTAGGTAATTTTCGCTTCATTTTCGTGGCAGTGTTCACAAAGCATGGTGCACCTCCTTAAGAAAAGATACCCAACAGAATATTTTGTAACAAATCGGCCCGCAGCGCGTTTCGTTTATCCGAGGCGACGGCCAGAGCTTGATCGGAAAGGGTGAGGCCCAAGAGATGGCGCTCATTTTCCGTCAAATAGTTCATCTCCTCCAATGTATCCAAAATCTGATTGGCCTTGGACTGGGTAATGCTGCCGCCGACGGCCTCCGTCAGCCGATCGTAAAATTCGGCATCGTTTTTGATTTCCACCTGAACGATGCGAATGAAACCGCCGCCGCCTCGTCGGGACTCCACAAAAAATCCTTGCACCGGCGTAAAGCGGGTGGTGAGGACGTAATTGATTTGGCTGGGGGCACAATTAAAATGCTCCGCCAAAACATTTCGCTTTATTTCAATCTGCCCTTCCCTTTCCGTTAAAAGGGCCCGCAGATAATCTTCGATGTGATTGCTAAGACGTGCCATCATTGCCTCCTATCTGATTTCAGTATACGTTTATAGTCAAAGAATGTCAAGATCAGGAGATGGTCCGCCTTTTCTACGGGATGACATAAAAACACCCTCCGAAGAGGGCGTTTCGATTACTTATTCAGCTCAGGGTCGCGTACCCACACATCGTTCACTACGTCGTATTTGTAAAAAACGCTTTTGTTTAAATCCAGGCGGTAGTGGGCTGCGGGCACGATGTGATCCGGGTGATCTTCGATGACATCGTAGGTGTAAATCCGCTTCTTCGCCAGATCATCGCGATCATAAAAAAATGAGTCGATCAATTTAAAGGGCGGCTTCTTGTATTCCGCAGGCAATTTGCTGTACATCCATGCCCCGGCGATTTCCTCGTCGGTTTTGGCTACATTGCCTTCGATGGACACGGTGTAGGTCGCGCCATCCCAGAAAATTCGTTGGCCGAAGAGTTCCACCACGGCCCGCAGAGGAATAAAGGTGCGGTCTTCTTTAATGATGGGCTTCAATTCCAAATTCACAACCTTGGCCCGATTGAGATACCCGTCCACATCGGCCATGGTAAAGGTATCCTTCGTCGTCGCTTCATAAAAAGCGGACACGTCCTTTTTGTCGATGACCAGCGCCCGGGGCGCGTCCGTTTTCAAAACGAGGGCTTGCTCCGGCTTGTTTGTATCGAAATTCATCTTCGTCAGCAGAATGTCGCGGCTTCCCTCGTTCCACAGCACTTGATAGTCCAGGGCCTCGGCCACGAAGCGCACAGGCACCATGGTGCGATCGGAAGCAATAAAGGCGGCGGGCTTCGACACCACCGGCTTTCCGTTGACTTTTAATTTCACCTCTCGTTGGGCGAAAGCCATGGAGGGCAGGGCCAAGAGGGCCAGGGCCAGAACCAATACATTTCTCTTTTTCATCTTTCCCCTTCTTTCTTTATCAAGCGATGATACTTGTCTTCTTTTTACCCTTTTTCTCTTTCCTCTGCCCATTTTCGCACAAAAAAACAACTCGCTCGATAGAGCGACCCCATCAAGTTGGACTTAATCAAGTAAGCATTTCACTTGCTCATTTTCTTTTACATAACATATTTTCTAAGCGGATTTCACGCGTTCACGGTATTACTTCGAACTCAAGCCTTCTAACTTTTCTTTGATTCGATCGTTATTGTAGAAGCGGATACAGCGTTCAATGCCCTCTTCTCGATATTGCCTGCACCAGTTGGCGATGATGGATGGGTTCGTCAAGCCTAGTTCAAGAGCCGGTTGTCGATAGCTGCATTCGCTCGTTTCGTAGCGTGTAATGGCTTCTAACTTAAACTCTACACTGTAAACGCGTTTATTTCCTGAGCGCATTAACCCTTCATCGCCAAAATGTTTGTGATTACTGACCCATAGCTTGATCTGTGATTCTTTAACTTGCTATTTATCCTCTAAGGCGAGATAGCTTGTCTTCCCATACAAGTATTCTTCGACGATTTTCCTCTTAAATTCATAACTGTATTTTGCCATTAAGATACCCCCTAAGATTGGATTTCTTGGTCCAACTTTAGGGGGTCAGTGCACCTCAAGGGATATTTTGGTGCCAAAAGAAACACTTACCGACATTTGATATGTCGGCAAGTGTTTCTTTCATGATCTCTTCACAAGGAGTCGTCGTTTATTTTGAATTTTTATCTATATTGTATAGAACTTGTGCTACTTGGGCCCGGGTAAAGGAGGTCTTCGGTGAGAAGCACCTATTTTCCATACCTTGAACTATGCCCTTTTTCGCCATATCTTTGACAGCTTCCTGTGCCCATGGGGAAATGTCACTCTGATCGTTAAATGGAACGTCTTGTTTGTCTTGAAGGGTTTTGCCCGTTACATAAAGGTACCTAGACATGACAACTGCCATTTCCTCTCGAGTAATGGGACGATTCGATTCAAACTTACCGTTACCGACGCCTTTCACAATGTCGTTTTCTGCTGCCCAAATGATGTAGGCTGTGGCGTAGTTGTTTTCCAGATCGCTAAAGGGATTGGAAGTATATTTGCTTTGATCAATGCCTGCCATGCGGCCCAATACGGTGACGAAATCGCCACGGGTAATAGACTTGTTGGGTGCAAAGCGATCGTTGCCAACACCTTTAAAGTAGCCTTTTTCTACGACGTAATCGATGGCATGCTTTGCCCAATGGTTTTCGGTGTCTATAAATCTTCGTTTCTTTAGCTCTTCTTGTTTTGTTAAATTCTTGTTCTCTTCTTTCGGAAGATTTTTCGACACTTCGTTAGAGGGTTGCGTCACAAAATTACCCGACCTATCCGGTGTCGGTGCCGGCTTTATGCTTGGATGGCTCGGATTTTCCGGCCTCGGATTAGGCTGTGGCTTTGACGAAACCTTAGTGATTTTTACTTTTACTTGTTTTTCTATGCTGCCGCATTTAGCA
>NZ_JBBKBU010000031.1:0-28983 GCF_037892835.1 Peptoniphilus sp. HCN-40583 | reverse complement strand
AGGCACGCCCCTCAGCGTGCCTTATTTCTTTTCCTCTTCGGCCCATTTCTTCCACACCTCGGGCGCATGGCCCAATACCGCCCGCTTTTTGCTTCTGACAACGGGCAGCTTCATAATACTCGGGTGATCGATAATATAGGCTTCTTTGCTTTCATCGGTCGCGTATTTCACATAGGCCAGGCCGTCTGCGTCTTTGGAATTTTCGTCGATCCATGCGTCCAATCCGCCGATGGATGATGTAATGGAATCGAATTCGCCCCACGACATTTCCACTTCATTTAAATCAATAAATTGAAATTTAATGCTCCGCTCCTTAAAAAAGCGTTGGGCTTTTTTCGTATCATTATTTTTCTTCGTGCCGAAAATTTGAATGGCCATGGCTTTCCTTCTTTCTGTTATACTGAGGGTATGAAACATTTAAACAAACGCTTACGAACATTTTTGCTGATTGTACTGGCTCTGGCGGCGACATTTACCGCCAAAGGAAGTCTTTCCCCCGCCCCGGAGGTCGGTGGCGTGACGGTGAAGCGGGTGGTGGACGGGGACACCCTGGTTCTCGACGATGGACAGGACACGCGGGTGCGCCTTATCGGCGTGGACACACCGGAAACGGTGAAGCCTCGGGGCCGGGTGGAGCCTTGGGGAAAAGAGGCCTCGGATTTCTCGAAGAAGTCTCTCACGGGAAAGGCCGTCTTTTTGGAATACGACGAGGAAAAAGAGGATCACTACGGCCGCACCCTGGCCTATGTATGGACGGAAGACCCGAGGAAGAGCGAGAGGCCCAAGGAAGAGATTCTCTATAATTACCAATTGGTGGCCTCCGGCTACGCCAGAGAGCGGGCCTACGAGCCCAACACCAAGTATCAGGCCCTGCTCCACGAAGGGGAGATCGTCGCCATGGATCACGTCCGCGGTATTTGGGCCGTGGAGGGAAAGGAGGGCCCGGCCAAGGGCAGTAAAAAAAGCAAGATCTATCATTTGCCTTCGGACAAATCCTACAACAAGGTGTCGCCGCAAAATGCGATAATGTTTGAAAATGCCATGGCGGCGGAGCGTGCCGGCTATCGACGCACCTTCAGTCGGTAAATTTAACAGCCCTGTTCTTATGAATGAAGCTGTTTTTTTGCGGAAAATTTTCGCCTTTGTCTTTCATCGAAAGGGCTTTTAAAACCTATTTTATCAATAGAGTGATGTATTTACTGATTCGACGGCCCTACATAAAGGAGCTCTTTCGGCAGAACGCGTACTGTCACCGGGCCTTTTTCCCGGAAGTTTTCCCCGTCTAAATTCACATTGGCTTCTTCAAGCAAGGTAAATTCCATGGACTGAAAGGATTGGCGCACCATGTCTTTTTTCCAGAGATGATCTTTCCCCGCAAAGAGGCAGATTAAAAAGGGCAGGATAAATTTCAATCGGCTCTTGCCCGCCCCCAAGAAGAGGAGCTCGCCGGAAAATGGGCTTGCTTTCGGGAAAATGGGAAATCCGCCGCCGTAATAGCCGCCGTTTCCTATGGTAAAAAGGGTCCAGCGCGTAAGGGGAATGCCTTCTTTTTCGATGGCCCTTGCTCTGTAGGTAAACAGGGTTTTGACCACGCTTAGTGTGTAGCTGAAGGGGCCGAAGCGCTTCATTGAATCGCTGTTGTTGGCGTTAACATCGGCATCGAAGCCCACGGATGCAATATTGATGAAGTAGCGATCGTTCCACATGGCGAGATCCATGGGGCGAGGCGCGGCCTCTTTCGCTTCTTTCAATATAGTGAATATATCCCCTTTGATTCCCAAGGATCTGGCAAAGTCGTTGCCGCTTCCCGCCGGCACGATGGTCAGCTTTCGCGCCGACGTCTCCATCATGGCGTTAACCGCGGCAAATATGGTGCCGTCGCCGCCGACGGCCACGAAATGATCGTAGTCCTTCAGGGCTCGGGCGTCGTAGTCGCAAATGTTTCCCTTTAAAAAGTCGTAGTCCTCGTTTAGACAGGTCTTCGCCGCGTTTTCGACTTCCTTCTTTTTCTCAGGCTTTAATCGGGGGTTTAAGATAAATAATGTCTTCATGCCCGGTGAAATGCCGCGACGACGCCGTGAATCTCGATCATATGCTCGGTCATGGCCTGAATTTTTTCGCTGTAGACGCTGCGCGTCGCGTCGTCTTTTAATGCGGCCACATTGATCATGGCCGTATCTTTGGCGCCGTTAAAGGCGGTAAGGGCCAAATCTGCCGCCATGTACAAATCGCTCAATGCCTCGTCGCCGATCAACGCTTCCTGGGCTTTTAAGGTTTCGACGACGCCCAAGGCCGCTTCCATGGTGGAGAGGGGCACGTCGATGGCCCGCTTATAACCCTCTTGAATGGCGAGGCTGCGGATTTTTTTCTCTTCCTCCGTGGTTTTCGCCATGCGGAAGGCTTTCAGGACGTCGTCGAAGGAGGTGCTGTCGTCGTCGATGTTTTTTTGAAGCACCTCGGAATATTTCCCGTAGTCCTTCGCCGCATCCTCGGCGCCGGATAAATTCAGCACCATGGCGGCCAGTGAGGCGGAGAGGGCGCCGCAAAGGGCGGCGATGGAACCGCCGCCGGGCACCGAGGTCTTGTCTTCGGCCTTTTTTATATAATCGGTCAAACGCATATCCACTAATTTCATAGGCGCATAATTCCTTCCATAACCACGCAGGCTTTGCCGCCGACGTAAATGGCGCCGTCGATTTCCTCGAGGACGATTTCCGAGGGACGGCCGATTTCATCCCCTTGGTAGCAAGTGATTTTTCCTTGAGCCAAGCGGTTTTGCTTCTTTAAATAGGCGTACATGGCGCCGCTGGCGGTGCCTGTGCCCGATTCTTCCCAAGTGCCCACGGCGGGGGAGAAATTCCTTTGATAGACGGCGCCGTTGCCGTCGTAGTAAAAGAGGTGGAAGCATTGGGCGCCGTATTTTTCCGTGAGCAGGGCCATGCGTCGCCGCTTGGGCTCCATCTTTTTCAACACATCCCGATTTTTTACGGCAATAATCATGGCCTTCATGCCCGCGTCCATGACGACAGGCTTTAATGTGCCGTCCAGCTCCTCAGGCGTCAGCTTAAAGGCCGCCGCAACCTCATCCACAGCTTCGATTTCTTCGCCGATTGCCATTTTCGGCATTTCAACCTGCACGAACGTGACTTTTTCTTCATGAAATTGAATTTTTACCCGCAGTGGGCCGACTTTCGTATACTGGCGAATTTGGTGCTCGTCGTCTCTGCCGTCGATGTAGCCTAATTCCGCCAAGGTCCAGAAGGTTCCCAGGGCCGCGTGGCCGGAAAGGGACACTTCTTCCACGGGAGAAAAGTAGCGCACGTGGTAAATGTCCGTATCCATTTGTTGAACGCAAGTGGTTTCCGCGTGCTTCAGCTCCCGGGCCGCCTTTAGAAGCTCTTCGTCGGTCATTTTGCCTTCTGAAAGGACGATGCCCGTGGGGTTGCCCACAAAGGAGCGATCCGTGTAGGCGTCGGCAACAAAGTATCTGTATTCCCTAACCATCGATGTCTTCTCCTAAAATAATGTCGCAGAGGCGCATCAAATCTTCCTCCGTGTAGTAATCGATGACGATTTTCCCCTTTTCGTGATTGCCTTTGATTTCCGCCTTCGTGCCTAATGCGTCCATAAGGGCGTTTTCCAAATAGCCGTAGTAGCCCTGATGGCCGCTTGTTTTTTTCGATTGCTTTTTCGTATTTTCCGCGCTTTCGGCAATGGTTTGGCCTTCTTCCACCATGCGCTTCGCCTGCTTAATCTGATCGTTTCCGTCTTTTACGGAGAGAAGGAGCTTGCCCTGGCTGATGGTGAGCTCTTCCCTGCGTAGCATTTCCATGACCACGGGTTCCAGCTTTAAAAGGCGCAAGCTATTGGCAATGTAGGGCCGGGATTTACCCACGAGGCCTGCGATTTTTTCCTGAGTGTATTTGTATTTCTTCCTTAATGTGTCGTAGGCCTCGGCTTCTTCCATGGGATTTAAATCTTCCCGCTGGATGTTCTCAATAAGAGAGATTCGATCGCCTTTTTCTTCGTCCACATCGATGAATCGCACGGGCACTTCCGTTAAACCGGCTTTTTTCGCCGCCCTAAGCCTGCGTTCTCCGGCGATTAAGAGGTTTTTGTCCCCGTCTTTTTTAATTAAAAGGGGCTGAAGGACGCCTACGGCTTTAATGCTCTCTGCTAATTCCTCAATGCTTTCATCGGAAAAGTGCTTTCTCGGCTGATGAGGATTGGCGACGATGGCGTCCACGGCCAAAGTTTCAGCCACTTTTTCCTCTTCTGTTTGGGGCCCGAAAAAATTATCCAGACCGCGACCTAAACCCCGTTTCTTTTCCATTAGGACCTCCTGTTTTCCACTTCGTCAGCCAAAGACGCGTAGGCCTTGGCGCCGCGACTGTTTTTGTCGTAATCCATAATGCTCATGCCGTAGGACGGTGCCTCCGCCAAGCGCACATTGCGGGGGATCACCGTGGAGAAGACGGCGTCTTTAAAGTAGTTCTTTACCTCTTCCACCACCTGCATGCTGAGATTGGTGCGTCCGTCGTACATGGTGAGGAGCACGCCTTCGATGGCTAAGTCGGGATTGAAGCCGCCCCGCACCAGCTGAATGGATTCCATGAGCTGAGAGAGGCCTTCCAACGCATAGTATTCGCATTGTACGGGAATTAAAATCCCGTCCGCCGCAGTGAGTGCCAAAATAGACAAAATGCCAAGCGAGGGCGGGCAGTCCATGATGATGTAATCGTAGCCTTTCAATTCGGCGATGCGATCTTTCAGCACGCTCTGCCAGTTGTCTCTTCGGGCAAATTCGATTTCGATTCCTGCCAGTGTAGCACCGGAGGGGATAATGGACAGATTATCCTTCACCTGAACGGCGAAGTCGCCTTCCGCTCCTAAAAGATAATCGTAAATCATGCTCTCTCGATCTTTTTCTATGTTTAGTCCGCTGGTGGCGTTGCCTTGCGGGTCCAAATCTAAAATTAACACGTGATGGCCCTTGTTTGCCAGGGCATCGGCTAAGTTTATTACAGTGGTCGTCTTACCGACGCCGCCTTTTTGATTAAATACGGCAATGCTTCTTGTCATAGTGCCACTCCCTTCTCCACTATAGTATCAAAGCTTCGGGCAAATAAAAAGAGCGGAGTGTTCCACGTGGAACATTTCCGCTCAATTTTTTTCTTCTTCGTTTTGTTTCGTCTCGTCAATTGTTCCATGTGGAACATTTTTCTCACTTCGTTTTAAGTAGATTACTTTTTCTTCGTCGGACTTATCGTTTGTAATGACGATGCGCTCATGCTCATCGCCTATCTCCGCCTCATGCTCCGCTGCCTCCCGAGCCATGCGCCGCTCCTTTAAGTACTCGCTTCTGGCATTGGTGTATTCCCGGCGGGACAGATAGATCAAGTAAAGGGAAGAGGCAATGGCCACGGCGGGAAAAATCACGTGGACGGGCTCGATGAAATAGTTCTTCGCCCCCATATAGAAAGCGCCGCTGACTAAACACAGAAGAATGAGAACCACAGCCGTCTTCGTGCGGCTTTTGTAGAGACGGTAGATGAGAAAAATAAGGGCTGGTATATAGAAAACCATACTACAGAGGATCCTTTCGCGGTTTGCCACCGCCGCGAGGGTATTTCGCCGGCGTTCCCTTCACTTTTTTTATGACCACCAGGTGGCGTTCGTCGCCCCCAGGGAGCCGGAGGTCGACTATTTCTTCAAGCTTTCCGCCTAAAATGTCGATGGCTTTTTTGGCTTCCTCCACCTCTTCCGCGCCTTCAGCGCCTTTCATGGCGATGAGATGGCCGCCTAAGCGTACGAAGGGAAGGCAGTATTCCGCCAGTATATTTAGTCGCGCCACGGCGCGGGAGACGACGAGGCCGTATTGTTCGCGAAACTTATTCTCCCGCCCTGCCTCTTCGGCGCGGCCGTGGAAAGTGCTTACATTCGTAAGCCCCAGTTCCTCCACCACGTGATCCAAAAAGGTGATCCGCTTATTTAAACTGTCCATTAAATGAACGTCTCGCTCCGGCGATACCATGGCGAGGACCATGCCGGGAAAGCCTGCCCCGGTGCCTAAATCCAAAATCTTTCCCGTACCCTCGTAGGCCGAAACCAGCGTGGGGGTAAGGGAGTCGATGAAATGTTTATCCATCATTTCGTCTTCGTCGGTGATGCGGGTGAGGTTCATGCGCTCGTTCCAGTCGAGAAGGATGTCGCCGTAGCGGTCGAAGGCCTTGGTAGGAATTTCTACGGGAAATTGCTTCAGATAGTCCTTACGCGTCTGCCAGTTCATTGCTCTCCTCCCTGTGTTTTTGCTCTAAAAAAATCAACAAGACATTAATATCCGCCGGGCTCACGCCGCTGATGCGGCTCGCCTGTCCCACGGATTCCGGTTGAATCTTCGACAACTTTTCCTTGGCTTCGTTCCTGAGGCCACCGATAGCAGCATAGTCCAAATCCTTGGACAACATTTTCGTTTCCATCTTCCGGAATTTTTGAATTTGCGCCGCCTGCTTTTCGATGTAACCCCTGTAGCGTATGTCCGTCTCCACCTCGTCGATGACGTGGCGAGGCAGATGGGGCCTATCGGGATCAAAAACAGCCAGTTTATCGTAGGTAAGTTCCGGCCGCTGCATGAGATTTAATAGGGGCGTAGCATTTTTCAAAGTAGCCGAACCGAGTTCATCCAGCTTTTCGATGTTTTCGTCCGTTGGATTGATCTGAATGGATGCGAGGCGCGCCCGTTCCTTTTCAATGGCATCCCGACGGGCGATGAACTTTTCGTATTGTTCGTCGCCGACCAATCCGATTTCACGTCCCAATTCCGTCAGGCGCAGATCCGCATTGTCTTGGCGCAGGGTGAGGCGATACTCCGCCCGGGCCGTCATCATGCGGTAGGGCTCCCGGGTGCCCTTGGTGACGAGGTCGTCGATTAAGACGCCGATATAGGCCTGATCCCGCCCCAGGATGAAGGGTTCCTTGCCTTCGATGGCGAGGGCCGCGTTAATGCCCGCCATAAGCCCTTGAGCCGCCGCCTCTTCGTAGCCGCTGGATCCGTTGATTTGCCCCGCCATGTAAAGATTCGGCGATTCGGTGACCTGAAGGCTTAGCCTCAGTTTCGTGGCGTCGATGGCATCGTACTCGATGGCGTAGGCCGGACGCATAAATTCGCAATGCTCCAAACCGTCGATCTTTTTGTAAAGGGCCATTTGCACCTCCACGGGCAGGGAAGAAGACACGCCCTGAACGTAGATTTCCTTGGTGTTTAGCCCCTCCGGCTCCAGAAATACCTGGTGGCGATCCCGATCGGCGAAGCGGGTCACCTTGTCTTCGATGGATGGGCAGTAGCGGGGGCCGATGCCCTCAATATCCCCCATGGCCATGGCCGAGCGGTGGATATTTTCCCGAATAATCTCGTGACATTCAGGGGTCGTATAGGTTAAATAGCACTCAATCTGCTTCTTGTCGCTGTAATCCACATCGAAATTAGAGAAGGAAAAGGGCACGATGGTTTCGTCGCCCTTTTGCACGTCCATGCCCGAAAAATCAATGGTATCACGGTGCACCCGCGCCGGTGTCCCGGTTTTCATGCGCATGGTTTTAAGACCCAATCCCTCGATGGCGGCGGTAAGCTGGTTGGCCGGCTGCATGCCGTCGGGGCCGGAGGCGTAATTCACCTCGCCCATAAAGACCCGGCCACGAAGGTACGTCCCGGTGGCTAAAATGGTTTTCTTCGATTGATAAATGGCGCCGCTTTTTCCGATAACGCCGGAAACTTCCCCATCTTCCATGTAAAAATCCACGGCCTCGTCTTGAATTAGGTGGACATTTTTCGTGTTCTCTAAAGTCTCCTTCATGGCGGCGTGGTAGTTCCACTTGTCCGCCTGGGCTCTCAAAGAGTGAACCGCCGGGCCCTTGGAGCGGTTCAGCATGCGGCACTGAATAAAGGTCTTGTCGATGTTTCTTCCGATTTCGCCGCCTAAGGCGTCGATTTCACGGACTAAATGGCCCTTGCCCGTGCCCCCGACATTGGGATTGCAGTTCATGGCCGCCACATTATTTAAATTAATCGTAAGTATAGCCACAGAATGGCCCATGCGCGCCGCCGCCAGAGCCGCTTCACAGCCCGCGTGGCCCGCGCCGACGACGACGATATCGACGGTTTTAGCTAAAAAATTCATTTTCGCTCCTTATTTCCCGATACAGAATTTAGAAAACACGTGATCCAAGACTTCCTCGCCGGCGGTTTGGCCGGTAATTTCGCCTAATTTCAAAAAAGCATCCTCGATATACACCTCGGCGAGATCCAACCCAATACCCGAACGTATGTCCTCCACCGCCTTCGAAAGAGATTCTACGGCTTCAGAAAGAAGAAGTTTGTGGCGCAGGGAATAGATCTGTGTCTCGTCTTCCTCGATGGTGCCGGAGAGGAACCAAGACTGGATTAAATCCTCCACGGCGGCGAGGCCCTCGTCTCGAATAAAGCTGGTCTCGATGACGGCGCCGGGGAAGTAGGCCTCCATGGCCTTCTTGTCCAATACCGAGCCGAGATCCTGCTTATTTAAGAGGCAAATCACCCGCTTATCCTTGACCCGCTCGATGATTTCCATGTCTTCCTCATCCAGGGGGCGAGAGGCGTCGAAAAGGGCGATAATGAGATCCGCCTCCTCCATGCTCGCCATGGCCCGCTCGATGCCGATTTGCTCGATGGTGTCGTCGGTCTTTCGAATCCCCGCCGTGTCCTGTATCTTGAGGTGGATCCCGTCCAGGGAATAACCGGCCTCCAGCACATCTCGCGTGGTGCCGGGAATATCCGTGACGATGGCCTTGTCTTCCCGGAGCATTTTATTCAAAAACGAGCTCTTTCCCACATTGGGCTTGCCTACAATGGCCGTAGCGATGCCTTCCTGTACCAGCTTGCCTCGAGTGAAAGTGGATTCCAAGGCCTTCATTTCATCTAAAATGACGTCGCAAGTGGTAATTAAAGCGCTTATATCGACAGGTTCCACCTCTTCCGTGGAAAAATCGATGTCCGCCACCAAGTGGGCCAAGGTGTCCTTGATCCGCGTGCGAAAGTCTTCGATCTTACGGTACAAATGGCCGGTGAGTTGGCGGGCGCTCTGCTTCTGGGCCGAAATGCTCTCCGCCTCGATCATGTCGATAATGGCCTCGGCTTCCGTTAAATCCAGCTTGCCGTTTAAAAAAGCGATCTTCGTAAACTCACCGCGCTTCGCAGGTTCCGCCCCGGCACGAATAAAGCAATCTAAAATCCGTTCCAGGCCGATGCGGCTGCCGTGGGCCTGAATTTCCACCATGTCTTCGCCGGTATAGCTGAAGGGCGCGTGAAAGGCCACGGCCAAGACCTCATCCACCACCTCGCCGTCGGAGACGATGTGGCCGTAAAGAAGCTTGCGGTCGTTTAAAGGATCCGTGAGGCGCTGTTTGCCCTGAAAAAAACCGTCGGCCAGAGAAATGGCCGCCTCGCCGCTTAATCGCACGATGCCGATCCCCGCCGGGGACTTGGCTGTAGAAATAGCCGCAATAGTCATAGTCGTCAACCTTTCCTATAAAAAAGCCTTCATAGAGACTATGAAGGCTGGGATGTATCCTTATGAATAACGACGCGCCTATGGGGATCTTTGCCCTCGCTTCGCGTTCGAATGCCATCGACATTGGCCAGGCAGGCGTGAATAATGCGCCGTTCCTGTGCATTCATCGGCTCCAATTTAATGGATTTATTCGTCTTTAATACCTTATTCGCCGTCTTGCCGGCGATGCGCTTCAGCACCTGCTCCCGCTTCTTGCGGTAGCCGCTGCAGTCCACGATGACCCGGCGAAATTCTTCGCTCCGTTGATTCACCATGGCGGAAAGCACGATTTGAATGCCGTTTAATGTGGATCCGTGCTTGCCGATGACAATGCCCGTCTCCTCCTTCTTGCCGTCAATGGAAACGTCAATTTCATTTTCCCTGAAATCCACGGACAAAGTGTAGGCCAACTCCATGGCCCCCATGATTCGGTCGATGTACTCGCGAATCATCTCTTCCATGGCTTCGTCATCGAGATAATCGAAATCCAAAGCCTCCTCAGACGCCGCTTCCCCTTTATCCGCCTCGTCAGACGGAGCTTCTGATTCGTCGTCTTCGATCATCGCCGCTTCCTCTTGGGCTTTTTCCTCCAAGACCGTGCGCACACTTTGGATCTCTTCATCCTTTAAAATGGATTCCACAATGTCCTTGTGGTCCATTTTTTTCTTCACTTTGACAATCGCATCCTTGCCCCCAATCAGCCCTAAAAAGCCGCCGGAGGGCTCTTCAATTACTTCGATGTCCACCTCGTCTCGGGTGGCTTTCAACTCGAGAAGGGCCTTTTCCACGGCCTCGTCGATGGTTTTTGCCGACTGAATGGAGAAATTCATGCTATGCCTCCGCTTCTTTTTCTTTTTCGATGATTTTATTGCTCACAAATTGTTGGAAAATCGTGTAAATACTACCGACGATCCAGTACAAGACCAAACCCGCCGCCATTTTTCTCGCGAAAATAAAGATCATGACAGGCATCATCATAGACATGGTGCGCATCATTTGCTCCGATTGCTCCGTAGAAGGGGCTTTGTTGCTCTTTTGCACGAGATAGGTGGACAGCCAGGTAAAAAAGGCTGCGATAATGGGAAAGACCAACTTCGTAGGGTCCCCGTGGTCGAGATCTTGAATAAAAAAGAAATTTTTCTGCATGGACGCGTAAAATTCCGGATTCGTAAAGGCAAATTTCGTCGGGAACATAAAGATCCGATAAAAAGCCAAGAGAACGGGAAATTGAACGAGCATGGGCAGACAGCCGCTTAAAGGATTAAATTGCGCTTCCTTATAGAGCTGCGACTGTTTTTGCGCCAAGAGCTGCGGGTCCTTTTCGTATTTTTTTTGAATTTTTTTCATTTCCGGCTGCAATTTCGCCATCTTCAGCTGGTTTTTCGTTTGAAATAAATTCAAAGGCAAAAGGGCCAAACGAAAAAGCAGGGTCGTGACGATAATGGAAATCGCATAAAAGGAAATCATCTTCGGTTCCGACCCGAGCCCCGCCACGAAATTGTAGATGGCATGGAGAAGGGTGCCGAAGAAACTCGCTAAAGCGTTAATCAAGTGAACTTCCTCCTAATCTATGGAAGTGGATCATAGCCGCCCTTGTGGAAAGGGTGACAGCGTAAAATGCGCCTTATCGTTAAATAAAGCGCTTTAAAGAAGGGGTATGTCGAAAAAGCTTCGTAGCCGTATTGGCTGCACGTCGGGTAAAAACGACAGTGCGCCCCGGGCAGTATATAAGGAGAAATCACTTTTTGGTAGAAACGAATCAGTCCCAAGGCCAAAGTCCTCATGACTTTTTGCCCCCCTTTAAAAACTTCGATACGCGAAACAGATGGTAAAAGGCGGATTTTGTCGCTTTGAAATCCAATTCCGCCACATTGTTTTTGACGACGATGACATAATCATAGCCCGGTGTGAGACGCGGGTACGCTTCCTGATAAAGGGCCTTCAGTCGCCTTTTTATTTTATTACGAACAACGGCCTTGCCCACCTTCTTGTTGATGGAAAAACCCATCCTGGAATGGGCCAGGCCGTTTTGCTTGACGTAAAGAGTAAAATTTCTGTTTCCGAACGTTTTTCTCTTCCTATATACTCTTTTAAAATCCCCGTCTTTCGTAAGAAAGTACTTTTTTTCCATGGATTATGCGGAAAGTCTTTTTCTTCCCTTAAGTCTGCGGGCGCGCAAAACCTTACGACCGCCGCGCGTTCTCATGCGCGCACGAAAACCGTGTTCTCTTTTTCTTTGTTTGCGTTTCGGTTGGAACGTTCTTTTCATGATTACACCTCCTCTATGGGATAAAAAAATGCCCAATGGACCTATTTTTTTAAATACACTCTATATATTATAGGGACTCACGCCGCTGAAGTCAATAAATAGTGGGGAATTTCCTTCTTTATGGGATAAAAAAATTCGAAATAAAGGCCCTTTTTGCGGCAATCGAGGGCCGGCGAATATGTTGATAACTATTTTATCTTTGTGTATAATTATTTCGAGCCTGTGAATAAAAATAAAGTCTGTGGATAGACAGTGGTTATGCACAAATTGTGTATAAGCTGTTGATAAGTTTTCTTTATTCACTTTCTTTCTCGTAAAATACGAAAAAATGATCCCTTTTTATGAACAAGTAAATAACGACACATTGTTCATAAACAGTTTATCCTCACAATCCACAATTATGTGGATTTTTTCATCCATAGGGATTTTTTCCACATGTGACTATGTTAATACATACCCTTAAGGAGCGACGTATATGTCAACGGATGTTAAAAAGCTATGGGACGATGCCTTTCAATTGATTCTCGAAGAAAACCTCTACGAGTCTCAAATCAACACCTGGTTTCGCCCCATTCAACCTCTGGCCATTCAGGGCGACGCCCTCATTTTAGGCGTGAGCCGGGAATTTGTTTTAAACCATTTAAAAAAGAATAACAACAATTACAAAAACCTCATTCGCCGCGTGGTGAAAGAAGCCGGCGGCCGGGATCTGGAGATTCAATTTGTCCTCACCGCCAACGGAGAAACCCGGTCCATGCCCGCGGAAAATACCGCCGAGGCCCTGTACCACTTAAATCCTAAATACACCTTCGATTCATTTGTCGTAGGCCAATCCAATCAATTTGCCCACGCAGCGTCTTTGGCCGTAGCGGAAAATCCCATCGAGGCCCACGCCAATCCGCTGTTTATCTACGGCGGCGTCGGTTTGGGGAAGACCCATTTAATGCACGCCATCGGCCATTTTATGCATCGCAATGATCCGAACAAGCGTATTTTATACGTCACCAGTGAGCAATTTACCAACGAATTTATCGCTTCCATTCAAACCAATCGCAACGAAGAATTTCGCAGGAAATACCGCTCACAGGATCTGCTTTTAATCGACGATATTCAATTTATCGCCGACAAAGAATCCACCATGGACGAATTTTTCCATACATTTAATGAACTCCACGCACGAGACAAGCAAATCGTCCTGACCAGCGACAAACCGCCGAAGGACATTCAAAAACTGGAACAGCGGCTGATTTCCCGCTTCGCCTGGGGCCTGGTGGTGGATATTCAAGCGCCGGATCTGGAAACCCGCATCGCCATTTTAAGAAACAAAGCTAAAAGCGACGGCTTCCACGTTCCCGACGAGGTGATTAATTACATCGCCACCCACGTGAAAAGCAATATTCGTGAACTGGAAGGGGCCCTGTCTCGGGTGACGGCTTATTCCAAGCTCACCACCGGCGTCATTACGGAAGAGACGGCGGCGACGGTATTAAAAGATATTTACGAAAACAATCGGCCCGTAAAGATTACAGTGGAGCGGATAAAAGATGTGGTCTGTAAAAAATATCAATTAACCGTGGAACAAATGGACAGCAAGAAGCGCTCCCGCCCATTGGCCTATCCCAGACAAATCGCCATGTACCTGACCCGGGAGCTGACGGACATGTCCTTGCCGAAAATCGGCCAGGAATTCGGCGGAAGGGATCACTCCACGGTGATTCACGCCTGCGATAAAATCAAAGACGATATGGAAAAAGACACCAATCTCTTCGTCACCATCGAATCCCTGAAAGAAACCATTAAGGGCAATTAATGGGATTGTGGATAAAAAGAGAAATCATCCACGGGAATATCCATAAATTATCCACAAGGCTATTACGAATCCAATCCTTTTAAACGAGGGTATCCACATATTCACAGCCCCTACTACGAATACGAAGTACTAATCTATTAGTTAGGAGGAAAGCATTTGAAATTTCAAATCGAAAAATCCGCATTAGCTTCTATTGTCTCTACCGTCTCCAGAGCCATCTCGGCAAAAACCAGTATGCAAATTCTGGAAGGCATCTACATGGAAACCACAGAGGATCAATTGATTCTTAGAGCCACGGATACGGAAATATCCATGGAATCCCGCCACGCCTGTTTCGTGGAAGAGACGGGTAGCATCGTATTAAATGCCTCATTATTTGGAGACATTGTGCGCAAACTTCCCAACGCCATGGTGCATATAGAAAGCGACGGCCAAAAAATCACCTTAATTTGCGAGCAATCGGAATTTGAAATCATGGGTCAAAACCCGGAAGAATATCCCCAATTGCCGGAACTGGGCGGCGATGAAAAAATCGTTGTCACCGGCGAATCCTTATTAAAGGCCTTTAAGGAAACGCAATTTGCCACATCCAACGATGACATGCGCATCGTCTTAACCGGGGTCTTATTAGACGTTCAGCCGGAGGGCATTACCTTCGTGGCATTGGACGGCTACCGCATGGCATTAAGCCGCATTAAGGGAGAACAATCCGTGCGTAGGGATTTAATTTTGCCCTCGAGAAGCGTTTCGGAAATTTCAAAACTCATCGACGAGACCAAGACCCTGACATTGGAAATCGGAAACAATCACATCTTGATTCAATTCGACGAGACGAAATTCTTTACCAAGCTTTTAAACGGCGAATTTTTCCGCTACAACAGCTTGATTCGCACGGAACACGACGTGAATGTTGTCGCCGACAGAAAACAATTAATCGACGCCTTGGAGCGGGCCAGTTTAATGACGGGCAAAGAGCGAAACGGCTTGGTGCGCCTGGAAATTAAAGACGATCAAATCGAAATCCTCTCCAATTCCGAGGTGGGCAAAGTCCACGAAACCATTCGCGCCGAAAAGACGGGAAGCGATTTAACCATCGCCTTTAACGCCCGCTATTTATTGGAAGGCATTCGCGTCATGGATGACGAGCGCATCTCCTTAGGCTTTACCGATGCGGTAAATCCCTGCATCATTACGCCTTTAGAAGGCGCCGATACACTGTACCTCGTACTGCCCGTCAGGTTGGCCAATCTATGAAAATAACCACAGACTATATTAAACTCGACAGCTTTTTGAAATACGTGCAGTGGGTGGATTCCGGCGGCATGGCCAAAATGGTAGTATCAGACGGCTTGGTTTTCGTCAACGGCGAGATGGAGAAGCGTCGTGGCAGAAAGCTCTACCCCGGCGACGTGGTGGAATTTATGGGAGAAAAAGACACCATCGAAGGAGACGAAACCCATTTGTCGGAATAGAACATTTGTACTATACTAAGGTTAAACGACGAAGATGAATCGCGGCGGGAGGACGATGTGTTTGTTTCACAATTAAACATGGTCTCATTTCGCAATCATCGACGCCTTTTTATGGACCTTGAGCCCGAAATGTATCGCATCGTGGGCCCAAACGGCACGGGAAAGACGAATTTTTTAGAGGCCATTTACTTATCCATGACGGGGCGGAGCTTTAAAACCGCTTCTTTAAAAGAAGTGATCGCCTTCGGCGAAGAGAGTGCCTTTGTGGGAGCCACCGTCGTACTCGACGATTTTGAGCGGGACATGGAGATTACCGTAAAAAAAGACAAGCGCCGCTTTTTAAGGGATCGCAACCCGGTAAAAAACACCTCGGCCTACGGTCGAGGCATGGGCGTAGTGCTTTTTGAGCCCGGCCACTTGCAAATGGTGCAGGGTTCCCCCTCTCGTCGCCGCGGATTTATCGACGAGATGCTTCGCATGATCTCTCCTGCCTACGACGAGGCCTACAGTTCTTATTACCACGTGCTCTATCAGAGAAATGTTGTGCTCAGAAAACTTCGGGATACGGATCTTTTAGATGTTTACGACCGGGGATTGGCCTCCTTTGCGGCGGTAATTTTAAAAGAGCGGCTGAAATTTTTAAAGCGCATGGCCACCTCCGTGTCGAGCTACTACGAAGCCATTGCAGGAGCCGGGGAGTGCTTGGAGCTACGCTACAAGGCGTCTTTTCCCGTGGCCCTGGACGGGGAATTGGAAGGCGCTTTTTACGAAAGCCTGAAGGCGAGGCGCGAAACGGATCGCGAGCGGGGGCGGACGTCCATCGGGCCCCACTTAGACGATTTATCTTTTCTGCTAAACGGGGAAGAAGCGAAGAAATTTGCCTCAACAGGCCAAATACGAAGCATTGTCTTGGCCATGAAGTGCATGGAAATTGATCGCATTACCGAACACGTCGGCGAATCGCCGGTGGTACTTTTAGACGACGTCATGTCGGAATTGGATGAGAAGCGGCGGCGCATGCTTCTTTCTATGATACGAGGCCAATGTTTTATTACGGCGGCGGAGCCCATGGAGGCCTTGGAAGAAGCCTCTCGGCCCATTGATTTAATCAGTATAAAAAAGAGCGCAGACACTTTGCGTGAGGAGGATTTATGGTAAGGGAAAATGAATACAATGCCGGTAACATACAGGTATTAACGGGCCTTGAACCGGTTCGCAAACGTCCGGGTATGTACATCGGCTCCACCGGGCCCAAGGGCTTGCATCACTTGGTTTACGAAGTGGTGGACAATTCCATCGACGAAATTTTGGCCGGCCGCTGCGATCAGGTCATCGTGGAACTAAACGAAGACGGCTCTGTTTCCGTGCGCGACAACGGCAGCGGCATTCCCGTGGATATTCATCCCCAAACGAAAAAATCCACCGTGGAAACCGTCCTTACCATCCTCCACGCCGGGGGTAAATTCGACAGCAACGCCTACAAAGTTTCCGGCGGCCTTCACGGCGTCGGCGTCAGCGTCGTCAACGCCCTGTCGAAAAAACTCATCGCCCATGTTCATCGAAACGGAAAGGCCTATGAACAGGTCTTCTCTCGAGGCATTCCCCAAACGGAACTCACCGTCGTAGCCGAAAACATTGAAGATACGGGAACCACCATTACCTTCTGGCCCGACGAGGAAATATTTAAGGAAACCGTGGTATTCAGCCGCGAGGTATTGGCCCGTCGCTTCCGGGAAATGGCCTTTTTAAACAAGGGCGCCTACATCGAGTTTATTGACCACCGAGACGGCGACAAATTTAAGGAAATCTACCACTATGTCGGCGGCATTCAAAGCTATGTGGAATACATTAACCGCAATAAAAAGCCCATTCACGACAAAATTCTCTATCTGGACGAAACGGAACAAGACACCAATGTGGAAATTTCGATTCAATACACGGACAGCTACCGGGAGACGGTTTTATCTTTCGCCAACAACATTAATACGGAAGAAGGGGGCACCCACTTATCCGGCTTCAGAAGCGCCCTCACCAAAAGCATTAACGAGTACGGCAGAAAATACAATTACATTAAAGAAAAAGAAGAAAATCTCTCCGGTGACGACGTGCGGGAGGGGATCAGCGCCGTCATCAGCGTGAAGATTCCCGATCCCCAATTCGAAGGCCAAACCAAGGCCAAGCTGGGCAATTCCGAAACCAAGGCCATTGTGGAGCGGGTGTTGAACAATTACTTAACGGCCTTTTTGGAAGAAAACCCGAAAATCGGAAAGATTATTTTAACGAAAGCCCTCTCCGCCCGCCGGGCGAGAGAAGCGGCGAGAAAAGCCCGGGATTTGACGCGGAAGCGCTCCATTTTAGACAACACGCCCCTTCCCGGCAAGCTCGTGGACTGCCAATTAAACGACAATGAAAAGACAGAGATCTTTTTGGTGGAAGGGGACTCCGCCGGCGGCAGTGCCAAGGGCGGAAGAGACAGCAGCTATCAGGCTATTTTGCCTCTTCGCGGAAAGATTATGAACGTGGAAAAGGCGCGCATGGACAAAATTTTAAACTCCAATGAAATTCGCGCCATGATCACCGCCTTCGGCACGGGCATCGACAAGGAATTCGACATCGAAAAGCTCCGCTACGGAAAAATTATCATCATGACCGATGCGGACGTGGACGGTGCCCACATTCAAACCCTGCTCTTAACCTTCCTTTTCCGTCATTTGCCTGCGCTTATCGAGGCGGGCCACGTCTTTGTGGCCAAGCCGCCCCTTTACGGCATTAAGCGGGGATCGAAAGTGTTGGAATACTGCTATAACGAAGACGAGCTTCGAGAAGCCATGAACCGCCTGGGCCGGGACAAGAATTTAAAAATCGGTCGCTACAAAGGTCTCGGTGAAATGAACGCGGAAGAGCTTTGGGAAACCACCATGAATCCGGAACACCGGGTGCTCCTTCGCGTAAGCGTCGAAGACGCCCAAATGGCCGACGAAGTATTTTCCATGCTCATGGGCCAAGAAGTGGGACCGCGGCGGGAATTTATCGAAGAAAATGCAATTTACGTCGAAAACATCGACGCTTAGGAGGATACAGTGGCAAAATTTGCAAATGAAAGCGGCATTCAAGACGTCGTCTTAGAAAAAGCCATGAAAAAGGCTTACTTAGAATATTCCATGAGCGTCATCGTCGCCCGGGCCCTGCCCAACGTGCGGGACGGCTTAAAGCCCGTGCATCGCCGTATTCTCTACGGCATGCAGCAACAGGGCCTCACGCCGGATAAGCCCCACAGAAAAAGCGCCCGCCTCGTCGGGGATGTTATGGGTAAGTATCACCCCCACGGGGACTTGTCCATTTACGACGCCGTGGTCCGCTTGGCTCAAGACTTTAACATACGCTATCCCTTAGCCGACGGCCAGGGGAACTTCGGCTCCATGGACGGGGACAGCCCGGCGGCCATGCGTTATACGGAAGTGCGCATGTCGAAGCTGGCCATGGAAATGCTCAGGGACATTAACAAGGAAACCGTGGACTTCGTGCCCAACTTCGACGAAGAATTAATGGAGCCTTCGGTGCTGCCTTCCCGTTTTCCCAATCTTTTGGTCAACGGCTCCGCCGGCATCGCCGTAGGGATGGCCACCAACATGGCCCCCCACAATATGAACGAAGTCATCGACGGGGTCATTGCCTATATGAACAACGAAGCCATTTCTCTTGAAGAAATGATGACCCACATTAAGGGACCGGATTTTCCCACCGGCGCCTTTATCATGGGCAAAGACGGCATTAAAGAAGCCTATAAAACCGGCCGCGGCAAAGTAAGGGTGCGGGCACGGGCGGAAATCGAGCCCCTAAAGAGCAAGCACCAAATCGTGGTCACGGAATTTCCCTACCAGGTAAACAAGGCGCGGGTCATCGAAAAAATTGCCGAATTGGTGAAGGATAAAAAACTCGACGGCATTTCTGACATTCGCGACGAATCCAATCGCCGCGGCGTGCGCATGGTTATTGAATTAAAGCGGGATGCCAATCCCAATGTGGTTTTAAATCGCCTTTATAAAGAAACCCAGCTGCAAATCACCTTCGGCATTATTAACCTCGCCTTGGTCGACGGCGTGCCCCGAGAATTAACCCTTCTCGAGCTCATTCACTATTATGTAAAACACCAACGAGACGTGGTGACCCGCCGCAGCACCTTTGACTTAAACAAGGCAAAGGCCCGGGTGCACATTATCGAGGGCTTGAAACTCGCCATCGCCAATATTGACGAAATCATCGAAATCGTCAAAAGCTACCGCACCGACGAAGAGATTAAGGCGAAATTTACCGAACTCTTCGGCCTCACGGACATTCAGGGCCAGGCCATTTTGGATATGCGTATTAAGCGCTTAAGCGGCCTGCAAGTGGAAAAATTAGAAGAAGAGTATCGGGAACTTTTGGCCCTCATCGAAAAATTAGAGCTGATTCTTTCCGATCCCAAGGTCTTGGACGGGACCATTCAAGAGGAACTTTTAGAGATCAAGGAAAAATACGGCGATCTGCGCCGCACGGTCATCACCAAATCCGACGGAGAAATGGACGATGAAGATCTCATCGAAGAGGAAAAAGTGGTGGTCACCCTCACCAATTCCGGCTACATCAAGCGCATGCCTGAAGGTACCTACAAGCCGCAAAATCGCGGCGGCCAAGGCATTAGCGCCTTAAATAAAAAAGCCGACGATTTCGTCACCAGCCTCTTTATTACATCCACTTTGGATACGATTTTATTCTTCACCGACTGCGGCCAAGTCTACAAGAAACAGGCCTACGAAATTCCCGCCGCCGGCAGAAATGCCAAGGGCACGGCCATTGTCAACCTCCTTCAACTGGAAGAAGGGGAGCGGATTCAAAGCATTATTCCCATCGATCAGGTGGCGGACGACGACAATCTCTTCCTCGTTACCCGACAAGGCTACATTAAAAAGACCAAAATGGGCGAATACAAAAACATTCGCAAAAACGGCCTTATTGCCATGGGCTTACGAGAAGGCGACACCATGATCGGCGGCATTCAATGCGGCGACGACGAAGATCTGCTCTTTGTCACGAAAAAAGGCATGTCCCTGCGCTTTAAAGGCAAGGATCTCAGAGAACAAGGCCGCACCGCCATGGGCGTCATCGGCATTCGCCTCGATGAAGACGACGAAGTGGTCAGCTTCGTAAAGGCCGAAGCGGGCAAGACCCTGGCCGTCATCAGCGAATACGGCTACGGCAAGCGCACGGCCATCGAGGAATACAACGTACAAAACCGCGGCGGCAAGGGCTTGATTACCTACCGCATCAAGGAAAAAACCGGCCAATTGGTTGCGGCGAAAGTTTTAAATGATTCCGATGAAATCATGATGATCTCCGAAGACGGCGTCATTATTCGCCTGAAAGCGGAATCCATCTCCCTTTTAGGTCGCGCCACATCCGGCGTGAAGCTCATGAACATTAAAGACAGCCACATCGTCGCCGTGGCGGAATACGTGGGGGAAGAATAATTCATTGCCCCGACGCCTTACAGCCGATATACTGAGAGATAAAGGAGGGCGGAATGTTTACACTGAAAATAAAAGAAGAAGGGGATCATTTATACCTTATCCCCTGCGGCGAAATGGATATGTACTACACGGCCCAATTCAAAGATGAAGCCACGGCCGCCTATGACGCCCATAAGAAAAACATTCTCGTGGACTGCACCGATTTAAACTACGTGGATTCCACGGGACTGGGCGGGTTTATTTACCTGCTCAATTACGTCAAAGAAAACGGCCATCAGGTGCAATTAAAGCATTTGGATCCCAATGTAAAAAAGCTCTTTACCATTACGAAACTGGACAAATTATTTCACATTGAAGGAGAGGCCTAATGGGAGAAAAAGTCTATTTAACCATTCCGGCCAAGCCACGCTACCTATCCCTGGCCCGCTTAAATGTGTCGGGGATTTGCGTGGAAGAAGACATCGACATAGACACTTTAGGGGATATTCGCCTGCTTCTTACGGAAAGCTGCAATTTATCCTTTGCCATCGGCATGAAAGACACCATCGACATCGTCATGGAGCCGGAAGAGGGGGCCATTCGCTTCCGCGTCTCGGGCATTAGCGAGGAAAAAGTGAAGGCCGACGAGCGCCTGGCCATTACGGCCATGATTATCGAATCCTTGGCCGATGAATTTTCCTATGGCGACGATTATCTCCTCGTCTACAAAACCTTCGGAGCGTAGCATGGACAAAGAAGCCTATTACAACATGGATCGGCCCCTTTCAAAACAGAAGCGAAAGGAATTATTTGCCGAATACGCCGAAACTGGCGACAAGACCCTTCGGGACATTTTAATCGAAGAGCACCTTTACATCGCCGAAATTCTGGCGAAAAAATACACGGGAAAGGGCATCGACTACGACGACATCTTTCAAGTGGCCTCCATGGGCCTGATCTTTGCCGTGGAGCGCTATGATCCGTCCAAAGGCTTTGAATTTTCCTCCTTTGCCACGCCGACCATTATCGGCGAAATTAAAAAATACTTCCGGGACAAGGGCTGGACCATTCGCGTGCCCCGCAGGGTGCAGGAGTTGTCGAAAAAAATCAACGACGCCAAATTAACCCTGGCCCAGACGAACCAAAAGACCCCCACCATTTCTGACATCGCCGAATTTTTAGACATCTCCACGGCGGAAGTGCTGGAAGTAATGGAGGCATCGAAGGTGTATTCGCCGGAAAGTTTGGACATGAATTTCGATACGGGAAGCGAAGACAGGGATCTGTCCCGGGGAGATAAAATCGGCGTGGAAGAAGAATACTTCCAAAAAGTCGAGATGAACGATTTTATTCAGCGGGCCATGGAAAAGTTTAACGATGTGGAAAAAACCATCTTAATCGACCGCTACCAGTACCGGAAGACCCAGGTGTCCATTGCGAAAAAATTGGGTATTTCCCAAATGACCGTGAGCCGCATCGAAAAAAAACTCTTGGAAAAAATGCGTAAGGAAATGGAAAAGTCGGGAGAAATGGGATGAATCGAAAGCAATATGTATCCGGGCTCCAAAGCCTGCTCTACGCCTTGGAATTTGCTATGGCCGTCACCATTATTTTCGGGATCATTATTTCCGTTCCCGATCTTTTTAAATACATGGTGGACATCCTCCACAGCACCAAAGGAAGCAGCTATCAGCTCTTTCAGGGTTTTCTCTCCCACGTGCTGTTAATGGTCATCGGCCTGGAATTTGTGGCCATGCTGATTAATCACGAGGAATACCAAATCATCTACATTATGATTATGGTGGTGGCGAGAAAAATGCTTATTTACGGCGACAACACCCGGGATCTTTTCATCGGCGTCTTGGCCATCGCCGTCTTATTTATCGTGCGCAAATACTTTACCATCCATAAAATTCTCGCCAATGCCGGCGTGGCTATTTTCGATGCCAAAACGAAAATGGACAAGGTCAATGAGCACTTGGTTCGAGACATCGAAAGCAAAGAAGAGCTATTAGGAGATTACATTCAAAAAATATTCGACGAACAGGGTAAAATCGTGGAATTAGGCGGTGTCGTGGAAGACGAACGCTACGTCTATCAAGTGGAAGAAATGGAAGAAGGACGCATGCGCATGATCGCATTGGAAGATAAATACAAATAAATGTAAAAGATTTTTGTGTGGCAATGAATATGAATTGCAAAAAATAATTTACCTGCGTATACTATTCATTGTGGAGCTGTAGCTCAGTTGGATAGAGCAGTGCCCTCCTAAGGCACGTGCCGGGGGTTCGATTCCTCTCAGCTCCGCCAATACATAAGCGACAATTCGCTTTAATGAAAAAAGAACAATCCCGATGCGGGCATTGTTCTTTTCTAAATTCAACGGATTTGGCAAGAATCTAACGATTAATTATGTATGGCACGATCATAGTCTTTTATCTAATCGAGTGAGGTGTGTAATGGAAAACAATAAATCGATGAAAGAAGTCATGAATTCAATTTATTTGAAATACAAATTAAATTTCTACAAGAATCTGTATCGCAATAACCGACAAGCGGATTCTTTAACGGTGATGGAAAAGTTTTGTGCCGAGGCAATTTATGCCTTGCAAGGGCCGACCATTAACGAACTGGCAAATTTTATTCGCGTCAGCCAACCCAATGCCGCCTACAAGGTCAATAACTTAGTGGAAAAAGGCCATGTAGAAAAAGTACGCAGCCAAAAAGACCGCCGCCAAGTACACCTGTTTGTTACGGACAAATTCAAGAAGTACTACCAAGTCAATTACGATTTTGTGGAAGATGTATTGAAATGCCTGGAAGAAAAGGTGCCCGAAGAAAAGATGCAGGTCTTTAAAGAAGTTCTGGACGTGTTGGACGACGGCATTGTGGAAGCAGTCACCGAAGAAATAGACGAAATGTACTACCCCAACCACAAGGACGTGTAAGGCGTGGACAGAGAATCCCTTCGCACCTTTAGGCGATTGCAAAAAGATATGTTGCGAACGGAAAAGGCCTATGTCCGGGCGCTTATGAAAGCCCTGGATGAGAAAAATGTCGATTTAGCTGCCCTTCAGGGGCTTCAGGATCGATTCGAGGCGGCCATTGGGGAATTTAAAGATGCCCTGTCCGATTAAACATTCCGAGGAAAAAATAATTCCTCGGATTTTTATTGTCTTAACATGGCCTTAACAGGCCGTCGGTTAAAATGGATTTACCATCGAAAAAGGAGTGTTCACATGAATAAGAAAATGAAAAAGATTCTGGCAGGCGCTTTAATCGCAAGCTTAAGCTTCAGCCTCTTGGCCTGCGAGAAGAAAGACAATCGCCGGGAAGACCATCCGGAAGAAGTGGCCCAAGGCGAAAGCATCGAGGCCTCCAAGGCTGGCATGGGCAATGAAATGATTAAGCCCGCCGATTACGCCTGGCAAGTAAAAGATACTTATGAATTTCCCTACATGGGTGCAAAAATCACGTTGCCGAAAAACTTACAAGACATGATGACGAAAAAAGACGTGATTATGTTGGACGATCAGTCCTTAGGCGAAAAAAACGAAATTAAATACGCCATGCTTACCTTCTCCGCTTTAACAGAAGAAGACAAGAACAAGGAAATCCCGAAAATGGGCGACGACTACCCGAAGTGGCTGGAAGCCATTAAGCGGGCCGGCACCATCGGGATCTACGACAAATCCATGGACGAGGCCGCCATCGGCAAGGTCACCAAATTAGACACCCACACGAAACTCGGTGAAAGCAAATACGGAAAGTACAATTACTATTTATCCACGGCGAAAGATGTGGATCCCGCCATTCTGGAAGCCTTAAAGGGCGTGAAGCTTGAAACCATGGATCAAACGCCCATGGCGGAAAACGGCTATGTGTTCCAAGAAAAAGAAATGAAGCAAACGTCCGATGCGAAATCCATTGCTCCCTTTAAAACCCAAGACATCGACGGCAAGGCCTTTACCGACGCGGATCTGGCCAAGAACAAACTCACCATGGTCAATGTCTTCGCCACCTGGTGCACGGCCTGCATTCAGGAAATTCCCGATCTGGAAAAGCTGAACGCCGAAATGAAAGACAAAGGCGTCGGCGTCGTCGGCGTGGTTATGGACACCCACGAAGACGGAAAAGACATTCCCGATGCATTGGATAAAGCCAAGGCCATTCAAAAGAAATTAAAGACCACCTACCCCTTCTTAAAACCCGACGATCAATTAATGAAGGGCCGCCTCCAAGGCATTCAGGCATTGCCGGAAACCTTCTTTGTGGACAGCAAGGGCAATATCGTCGGCGATTCCTATTCCGGCGCCAAGAGCTTGGACGAATGGAAGGCCATTGTGGAAAAAGAATTGAAAAACGTAAAGTAAGATGAAAGAAAAATACCGCGCCTATTTAGGCCCTGCTATTCTCCTCGTTGCCGTGGCCATGATGGCCTACGGCGTCAATCGGGGAGAGATGCAGGTGGTTCTGAACAAGGCCATAAGAATTTGCATGGAGTGTATCGGCATTGGCTAGTGAAAAAAAATCCATGAAAGAAACGAAGCGCCACCTTTTTCAGGGCCTGTGGTTTCTCGCCACCAATTCCTACCTAGAAGGATTTAAGACGGGCAAAATCTATCAGGGTAAAATGAAAAACCTCTGCGTACCGGGGATGAATTGCTATTCCTGCCCCGGTGCCAAGGGGGCATGCCCCATCGGCGCCCTGCAGGCCGTCATAGGAAATATGGACTATAAATTTTCCTTTTACGTGGTGGGATTTCTCTTCTTTATCGGCGCCCTTATGGGCCGCTTCGTCTGCGGCTGGCTTTGCCCCTTCGGTCTGGTGCAGGATCTTTTGCACAAAATTCCCTTTCCGAAGAAAATTAAAAGCTTCAAGGCGGACAAGCATTTGAGAAAAATAAAATACGCCATCTTACTGATCTTCGTCCTACTCCTCCCCCTTTTTCTCGTGGACGTCCTGGGTCAGGGATCCCCGTATTTTTGTAAACTTATCTGCCCCGTCGGGATGCTTGAAGGGGGCCTCCCTCTGGTCCTGAAAAACGAAAGTATGCGTGGCGCCGTCGGCTTTTTATACGCCTGGAAAGGCGCCATCCTCGCCGCCACAGTGCTCCTGAGCCTCATCATCTATCGCCCATTCTGTAAATACATTTGCCCCCTCGGGGCTGTGTACTCTCTCTTCAATTCCATTTCCGTATTTAAATACAGACTGGACGAGAATGCTTGTGTGCACTGCGGCGCTTGTGCGAGGGCCTGTAAAATGAACGTCAACCCTGTTGAAAATGCAAACGCCGCCGAATGTATCCGCTGCGGCCAATGCGAGAAAGCCTGCCCCACCGGGGCCATTACCAAGGGCCTTTGTATGAAACAGACAACAAAAGCAATACCTGAAAACTAAAAGATTCCGAAAACGCAAAGAGGCGCCGCCTGTTTGCGTTTTTGCTATAATGAAAAAAAGGAGGCGCCCATGCGACTGTTAATTGTAGAAGACGAAAAAGAACTGTTGGAATCCGTCGCCGAAGGGCTCAGGCTTTCGGGCTACGCCGTGGATACGGCCCGTGACGGCGTCGAGGCGGAGGATCTCTTTTGGAGCGAGACCTACGACCTCATCGTGCTGGACATTAATCTGCCGAAAATCGACGGTTTCACCCTGCTCAAAGAAATTCGCGAGGAAGACAAGCAGGTCAATGTGATCATGCTGACCGCCCGCACCCAAGTGGCGGACCGGGTAAAGGGGCTGGACCTCGGGGCCAACGACTACTTAATTAAGCCCTTTCACTTCGATGAACTGGAGGCGCGGATTCGCTCCCTCCTTCGCCGAAAACAGGTGGTGGAAGACAAAGTCATTACCTACAAAAACCTCTCCTTCGATACCGGGACGAAAATCCTCACCGTGAACGGGGATGTGATAAAGCTTACGGCCAAGGAGCTGGGAATTTTCGAATACCTGATCTTGAATCAGGGCCGCACCATCTCCGCCGAGGAACTTATGGAACACGTGTGGGATATGAATGTAAGCGACGTGTCAAACGCCGTGCGGGTGCATATGTCCGCCCTCAGGCGAAAGATCAAAGAGGCCCTGGGAGAAAACATCATTCGAAACGAAATCGGAAGGGGGTATGTCATTGATAGGGAATAAAACCCGGCGCTCCATTATATTCAAGCTGACGGCGGCGAGCGTGGCCCTTTTTATACTCATGCTCGTCCTATCAAACTTTCTCATCGCCCGGCGCCAGCAAGACATCGCCGAAAACCTTACCGCTCAAGTGGAAAGCCGCATGAAAGGAAAGACAGACGACTCGGTCATGGTCTTTATCGACCAGGAGGAAGTGCGCCACCTGGCGGATTTTAAGCTCTACGCCCTCGGCGTCGTTCTCGCCACGGGGCTTTTCGGCGGCACCATATTTATTCTTTTGATTCGCCGCACCTTGAGCCCTCTCGCGGTTTTAACGGAAAAAGTGGCGGCCACGGACATGGACGCCATGGCGGAAAAAGACAGCCTCGTCTTGAAAGAAGGGGCCTACGAAATCGTGGCCCTCTCCGAAGCCTTTCAAAAGACACTGGATAAAATCTACGACAATTACGAAAAAGAGCGGCTCTTTTCCGTGAACGTGGCCCACGAGTTGCGTACGCCCCTCGCCGTGTTGCGCACCCGCGTAGACGTATTTAAGAAAAAAAGAGGCACCATGGATCCGGAACTTGAATCCTTTGTGGGGAGCATGGAGAAAAACATCGGCCGCCTTAGCGATTTAGTGGAAGAGATCCTCTTTTTAGGTCGCGATGGTGCCCCGGAATTTCGCCCGGTGAATGTGAAGGCCATGGCCCAAGAGCTTCTTTTTGATCTGGAGGAAAAGGCCGAGGCGAAAGACGTGGCCCTTTCCCTCGAAGGAGAAGACATGGTTCTTGAAACCGACGACGCCCTTCTTGAGCGTGCCTTGTATAATCTCATCGACAACGGCATTAAATACAACCGGCCCGGGGGCAGATTAAGCATCGTCCTTTCGGATAAAGGGGAAGATGCCATGATCGCCGTCACCGATACGGGGGTGGGCATGGATGATGAAGCCAAGGCGAAAGCCTTCGACCTCTTCTACCGGGCCGATCCCTCGAGAAACCACGACGGCTACGGCGTGGGCCTGGCCCTGGTCAAAGAAATCGCCCGCCGCTTAGGCGGAAAAATCCGCATTAAAGACAATCACCCCACCGGAACCATTTTCGAATTCATCCTTCCGAAAAAAGGGCTGCGGTAAGGATGAAATGATTTTTCAAGACAAATCTCGAGGCCTTCGGGATTTCAGGATGTTGAAAAAGAAAAAGACCACGGCCAGCGGTAAGCCGGTCCTGGTCAAAAGCGTTCGCAGAACGCGCAGCCACAAAATGAAATTCTGTGTTCAAAGGGGCTTGGGGGCGCTGCCCTCAACAAGCAAGCGGAGAGGAAAATCACAAAGGGATTTTCTTCTCTGCGGGCCTGTGTGTATTAACATAGGCATTGCTTGCTACAATGAGTTTGCCCCTGAAAAGTACTTAACTTAATTAGAGTGCCCATCCAGCGGATTCAAGTTTTTGCTTTAAGAAATTTCTATAAATTCCTTCTTGTGAAATCAAAGATTGATGAGTTCCCCGCTGAACAACTCTACCTTGATTTATTACAACAATTTGATCTGCGTTCTGCACCGTACTCAAGCGATGGGCAATCGAAATCAATGTTTTATTCTTTGTTAGTTCTACAATGGCAGACAGAAGTGCTTGCTCATTTTCCGGATCGACGCTGGAAGTGGCTTCATCTAAAATGATAATGGGGGCATCTTTTAGCATGGCGCGAGCAATAGAAATCCGTTGCTTTTCGCCCCCGGAAAGTGTAGAACCGCCCTCACCAATGATTGTGTTGTAACCATCCGGCAATGCGGAAATAAAATCATGGCAGCAAGCGCGTTTTGCGGCGGCTTCCACTTCTTCATGTGTGGCGTCCGGCTTACCAAATTTGATATTGTTTTCAATGGAATCGTGAAAAAGATACACATTCTGAAAGACCATGCTGATATATTCCAAAATACTATCCGCAGTATAGTTTTTGACATCTTTTCCTCCAATCCGAACAGCGCCGTCCTGCACATCCCAAAATCGGGCAATTAAATTACATAAAGTTGTTTTACCGCTGCCGGATGGCCCTACAATAGCACAGGTTGTATGTTCTGGAATTTCCAAAGAGATGTCATGGATAACCTGCCGCTTGCCATAGCCAAACGAGATATAATCCAGTGCTATATCGTAGTGGGAAGTTTCTAGTTTATCTGTGCTGGTATCCATTTGCGGTATATTGGTGACTTCTTCCAAACGTTCCAGTTCTGTGATTATTTTC